>DATGVQ010000049.1:0-5150 GCA_035300145.1 Acidiferrobacterales bacterium
CCTCGAATCCCGGAAGGTATTTTTCATTGCCGGTGGCAACATAGGCGTAGGTGTCGTAACTGTCGGAAACAAGGCTCGCGGCGCCTTTGACGGTCTGGGCGGCACGCGAGGTTTCATCGCCAGTTAGCAGGTAGTCGGCACCTTGGTAAAGGGTTTTACCCAAGCCGAAGATGCCTTCTACCGTGTTGCTGACAAAGCGGCCCGCGCCTGCAAACGCCCCTGCAACATTACCGGCGAGGCCTTCGGTGGGAATGATCCCGTTGTCATTGTTCGCGGCGGCGGACGCGGCTGCTTGAAACGGGGAAACGGTAGGACTCGTCGTGCCAACGTCGGATGCTGTCGCCGCGACTTGGGCTTGCCGGATTTGTTCCTTCACGGCATAGAACTTCCCAGCGGCGGCGCGCGCCGCATCTTCATTCAGATCATCTTGCGCGGGCAGGACCAGTTCTTGGCCGGGTCTTATCTGATCGGGATTGGTGATGCCGTTGGCCGCGGCGATGGCGGGCCAGAGGTTGGGATCGCCGTAGACTTCTTTGGCGATGTTGGAGAGGTTGTCGCCGCGCTGGACCGTGTGGCTGGTGGGGGCGCTGTTGGCGGCAGGACTGTCAGCGCCGGCCTGATCGGGTGGGACGTCGGTCATGATCTGGCCGCTGTCGGCGAGCATGATTGGTGCAGGATTGCCGTTCTGATCTTCCTCCACGCCACTATTTTTATCGTACTGCATGCCGGTGACGTTGCTGCCCCCGCTGGCGCTACCGAAGCTGCCTGTCTCTTTGTCATACGCAAGCCCCGTTTCCTGATCGACAAAGGTGTTCCTGTTGGGGTCGAAGACAAGCCCTTTTTGCTTTGAGAGGTACGGCTGTAGTTTTTGTCCGATATAGTCGCCGATGAACTGCCCGACTTCTTGCCCGACGCTGCTGTCGAAGTAGCTCTTCGCCGCGTTCTTGTCGTATTGCTTTAAGGCGCCGGCGACCAAGAGGTCGGTGCCCAGGCGCAGCGAACCATCTGCAAACGCGATTTTCCGTCTGTTAGTAACGGTTCACGTAATCGGTTACGTCCGGAATAGCGCCATTATCCGTTCGGTTGGATCAGGATTTTTGAGCGGGTCCATGACGGATGGAATTTTTGCGCCCCACATGTAATCCATATGTATTTACAATGAAAATCTGATTCAGCGCAATGCAAGCGATACCATCTTAAACGAAGGAAACCCGTTCATTTACCTCGCTGGCGCGACGATCACCTATGCGCCATTCAAATTCCATAATCAGATTGGCTATCACTTTCGTTGGTAAAACGCTTTTGCCTTCTTCCCAGAGTCGGTTAAACCTTGAGGATCAAGCTGGTGTATTTCCTTAAGCGCCCGCATAGCGCTGTGTCGATCTTTTCGCGCCTCCGCAATGCAGAAAAGGAGCTCCCAGTTTCGGATATCTTTTGGCGAATATCGAATACCTTTATTACAACAGATTTGCGCTTCGGCGAGATTGTTCGCTTTGAAGTGACAATACCCCGCCCCAATATAGGCCTCCGTTTGCGCTTCGTTTGCTAGGATAGATTCGGAAAACCGCTGCAATGCTTGTTGATAACGGCCTGCGCCAAACTCAAGCCAACCAAGACTATTCTGAGTCTTTATACTCGCTGCGCCCAGACGAATAACTTCCTCCAGATGGCGACGGCTCTCGGCAATCTCACCGCGGGCAAGATACAGGTCTGCAGCCAATTCTTGAATCTTTGGTTCGCCGGCATGCCGCTCAAGCAAAGAAAGCATCAGTCTGCTTGCCTCGTTGAGGTTCCCATGTAGGAAGGCAAGTTTACAGGCGGCGAATTGGAATATCGGATGGTCGGGATGCGCTTTGAGTGCGCGTTTATTAGCGCTTTCTGCTCGCGTCAAATCTGACATGAAAATCGCGGAGAAGATCAGAACCTGCGCCATTTCGGCATCGCTCGGGTCTTTTATTAACACAGTTTCAGCATCTTCCATGGCGACAGCAAATTCTTCCTTTTGGAGGGCTGCTTGGGCACGCAAGCGACGAAGTTCGAGATTTTGCGAATCAAGTGCAAGCCCTACTGGAACAAGACGAAGCACCTCTTCGTAATGTTCGAGCTTGAGATGGCAAAAAACAAGGTTTTGTAAGGCGGCGCTTTCGCTTCCATCCTCTTTAGTGATCAGTTCCCAGTAATTCAAACTTTGCGCGACATCGCCGCGACGTAGGGCCTCAAGGCCTTCGGCATACCATTGTTGAATCCGTGCGAGAGGAGCGCGCATTTTACGAGAATTCTTTGATCGTCATCTTGCGGCCTTTTTCTTTCGATTTTTTATGAATAATCCATATCAGATAAATCGCATTAACGGCCAATAACCCAATAAAAAAAAATGAAAGAGCAAGCAACACTAATACCCCGATAACATCATTCGCACGAGTGCCGAGTACACGGTCCAGAACGATTTTACCAAGCGCCAATCCCACAAGTCCACCTACCATCATAAGCTTATTCACCGCAAAACTACTTTTACCGTCGACCCGCAAAAGAGGTGTGTTCATCGAGTATTGCATCGTTTCAAAATTATAAGCGAGGGGGTTGATCTCAACCACTTTTAGGAGTCGAGGCCGGAAATAAACCCAAAATAGAACCACGGTGCAAAAGGGAAAGCCGATCGCAAAGCCAGTTAGGATGATTTCAGCGTACCGCCACGGTGGACAGAGAATAACGCCGAAAGAGGAACTGAGAAACCAAAAGCCGACCGCAAACGACCATATTGAATTACACGTATGTGCGTAAATTGCGCTGTTCAACCACCTGTAAAAGAAAGGCGTTATGCCTAATATTATGATAAAAGTCAGTAAAATAATACCGGGTATTTCCGGCGGAAATGCTGCACAGTCTTGAATCGGGTTCCACCCTCCGGGCGGGCGGGACCACTTCGCTAGAAGCGTAACCCCCGGGTAGATAAAGCCAATTACGATCAGCCCTACCGGTAGCAACGCAGTACGACGCAAAATTAACCTAGCCTGCTCCTTATTATTTCCGCTCTTACGCAAACAGTCGGTTCACTCGATTTGGCCTATTTAGTAAACTGATTATATGCATTTGAAAAGAAAGAGGTGACACTCTCTTTAGCAAAGCGATCATACACATAATTTACCCCCACGCCTATTGCAATTGACGCTCCTACCGTTACTACCACCGGTGCGGCTGCAATAGTGGCAGCCCCTGCAAGAGCTACACCACCCGCTATTACTAATGCAGTACCCGCCGTGGTTACCGCAGTCCTGGTAACCGCATTACCTAAATTCCCGGCGTAGGCGGCTTTATCTCCGTTTTCGCGATATTGGCTTGTCGCTTCGGCGACATCTAGACCTAGGCCAAGTAGGGTCAAGGCGCCGCCGAGCTTTGTCGGCTTAAGATCTTCGAGAATTCCTCGGCCAACATTGGGATCGAACCCTTTCGCCCGCAGTAAGTCCTCATTAGTTACATCCGAAATGCGGAAATTCTTCTTTAACTCAAGCGCCTCGTTGGCCGCCTGGCTACCGTAAACGCGCGCTTTCCCTTCGGCATCAATTTTGACATCAAAACCCTCGCTTTGCGCATAGGCGGCATTGCCAAGCTTTATACCGTTCTTAATGGCATCGAGTAAATCTGAAAACTTAAATGATTCAGTTTCCGATGCATGACTATCGCCGGTTGCTCCCATTTGGGCGGGAGTGGACGCGGCGGCGGTAGTGGGGGCCGCTTGCGGCTGTACCGATGCCGCTTCCGAAGATGGAGCGTTCGCCTCCGCCGCGATCCTCGCCTGCTCCGCACGATACTGCTGATACTCCGCATCCGATTCCCTATAGCCGGCAACGGTCGCGTCGCTCACCGCGATGCCGGAATTGGGGCTCACGAGAGTGATATTGCTGCCAATCTGAAGGCCACGTGGGTCGACGCCGGGGTTGACTTCCATGAGGGCATAGACTTGTTTCTGGATATCGGCGTCGGTCGCCCCGGCGGGGAGTTGGCCTTTCGCGATGTTCCAGAGATTATCACCTTGTTTTAATTTGTAATCTTCGGTTGCCGGTGCTTGACCTGCGTTTGGCGCAGTCCCCACTCCATTGACGTTGGCATCGTTTGCAATCTGCCCGCTGTCGGCATACATAAGGGGCGCCGGATTGCCATACTGGTCTACATAGACTCCGTCGCTGTTATCCTTCTGGAATACCCGAACGTTAGTATTCTCTTCCGTCGGCGCGGTGGCGTTGCCCCCTCCCCCCTGCATGGCAGTGCCGCTGGCACTACCGAAGCTGCCTGTCTCTTTGTCATACGCATGCCCCGTGCCCTGATCGACAAAGGTATTCCTGTTGGGGTCGAAGACCAGCCCGGTTTTCTTCGGGAGGTACGGCGCTAGTTTTTGTCCGATATAGTCGCCGATGAACTGACCCACTTCTTGACCGACGCTGCTGTCGAAGTAGCTCTTCGCCGCGTTCTTGTCGTATTGCTTTAAGGCGCCTGCGACCAGGAGGTCGGTGCCAAGCCGCAGCGAACCATTGAGCAGCTTGCCGGAAAGCTGCGCCGCCGCACTGTCCTTCGCGCCGAAGTTGTCGACCACCGCCGATGCCAGCGTACTGCCGGCGGCCGTGGCCCAATCCATGGGTGTGAGTTTGTGATCATTGCGCACGTAGGTCTCGGCCAGTTGCACCCAGGGGGTGACGTAGTTGGCCACGTTGGTGATTTGCTGAAGATCTTTCGCCGCCGACAAGGCCTGGTCGACCCCGGCGATGTTGCCTGCTTCCTTCGCGGCCGTGGCGGCACCGGCGGCCTCGGCTTGGCCGGCTTGGACGTAGCCGCCGATGGCGGCTGCAGCCAGGCTCGTCCAACTCGTGATCTTGCCGTTTTCAATGAGTTGCTTGGACGCGACGGAAGCGACCTGCAGCGCAGACGCGGCGATCTTGGCATAGGTGGCGGATTGACCGACGAATTGAGCAGCTTTAAGGGCGGCGCCAAACCCCTGGGCGGCACCGCTCAGGGCACCGGCCACGGCGGCGGTGCCGACTTGTTTCCAGGAGAACTTGTCTTGGTAACCGAGCGCGATGAACAGGCCTTGCTGGACGATGCTGCCAATGGCGGCAATTACCGCGCCCGCGACCGCGTAGGCGGCGACCGTCGCCGCC
>DATGVQ010000050.1:0-4965 GCA_035300145.1 Acidiferrobacterales bacterium
TCGCATGGGCTGCGCGCCGCGCTGCTGGAGGCAACCCAAACCAAACCCTTCCTTGGCATTTGTCTCGGTTTGGAGGCGTTGTTTGAATTCAGCGAAGAGGACGGCGGCGTGAAGGGGTTGGGCCTGTTACCGGGCCGGGTGCCTTTATTCCCGCGCGAGAAAATGCGCGATACGGCTGGACGACCCCTCAAAGTCCCGCATATGGGCTGGAATCAAGTGCATCAAGTAAGCCCGCATCCATTGTGGCGAGGCATCCCGCAGGATGCGCGTTTCTATTTCGTCCACAGTTATTATGCTGATCCGGGCGTACCCGCGCACACCATGGCCACAACGGACTATGGTATTAAGTTCGCCTCCGCCTGCGCGCGCCAAAACATGTTCGCGGTTCAATTCCATCCGGAAAAAAGTCAACAGGCCGGTCTGAACTTATTGGCAAATTTTATCCGATGGGACGGGACGGATAAATAAACCATGTTGTTGATTCCAGCGATCGATCTTAAAGATGGTAAATGCGTGCGCCTGCGTCAGGGACGCATGGAAGAAGATACGGTTTTTTCCGACGATCCGGTTGCGGTAGCCGAACGCTGGGCAAGCGCGGGCGCGCGCCGCCTGCATATCGTCGATCTTAACGGCGCTTTTGCCGGCGAGCCGGTGAATGCCGAGGTGGTGCAGGCGATTGTCCAGGCGCATCCCGATTTACCGATCCAATTGGGCGGCGGCATCCGCAGCGAGCACACCATTCAGGCCTATTTGGACATCGGCGTACGTTATGTCATTCTCGGCACCAAGGCGGTTAATATGCCGCACTTCGTCGGCGATATGTGCGCCGAATTCCCCGGCCATATTATTGTCGGCCTTGATGCGAAAGATGGGAAGGTGGCAACCGAAGGCTGGTCCAAGCTTTCCGGGCACGATGTCATCGATTTGGCGCAGCGTTACCAGGAAGAAGGGGTTGAAGCGATTATTTATACCGATATCGGGCGCGATGGTATGATGACCGGCGTTAACGTTGACGCCACACTCAAACTTGCCGACGCCATCTCCATTCCGGTAATTGCTTCCGGCGGCATTGCAAATCTGGAAGATATACGCAGGCTTTGTGCGGTGGCGGATGCGGGGATTATGGGCGCCATCACCGGGCGTGCGATTTACGAGGGTACGCTCGATTTTGCCGCGGGCCAGAAGTTGGCGGATGAATTGAGCGCGCGCGAACGATAAGAACTCCGGTTTTCTATACCTTAATTTTTTGGCGTCTTCACTTAAAAAATGGGTCTGGCAAAACGCATTATCCCCTGTCTCGATGTCGATAACGGTCGCGTCGTGAAAGGTGTGCGCTTTCGAGAAATCCGCGATGCCGGCGATCCGGTTGAAATCGCACGATTTTATGACGCGCAAGGCGCGGATGAGATCATTTTTCTCGATATTACCGCCAGCTCCGATGATCGACAAACCATGGTTTCAGTAGTGGAAGCGATAGCCAGTGAAGTGTTTATCCCGCTGACCGTGGGCGGCGGTATACGCCATATTGATGATGTCCGGCGCATGCTGAACGCAGGCGCCGACAAGGTCAGTATTAATACTGCGGCTATTTCGAATCCGGCCCTGATCAGGCAGGCGGCCAACTACTTTGGGGCGCAATGCATCGTAGTGGCGATAGACGCGAAACAAGTCCAGAATGAGGCGCATCCGCGCTGGCAGGTCTTCACTCATGGCGGCCGCAAACCGACCGGCATCGATGCGGTTGAGTGGGCTGCGATCATGGCTGATTACGGCGCCGGTGAAATTTTGTTAACCAGCATGGACCGCGACGGCACCCGGCTTGGATTTGACCTTGGGCTTACGCGCGCCGTCAGCGATGCGGTCGGTATACCAGTGATTGCTTCCGGCGGCGTCGGCAATCTCGATCATTTAGTCGCTGGAATCTTGGAAGGGCATGCGGATGCGGTGTTGGCGGCGAGCATCTTTCATTTCGGGGAATATACGCTAGCCCAGGCCAAGCAACGGCTGGCCGCCCAGGGGATCGAGGTACGGCTCTAGCAGGTTGTTGAAAAGTCTATCCGTGGCTTTTTTCAACACGCAAAGCAAAAAGCGGCCGCTCCTGCGCATCCCTGCGCTTACGATAATGCCAGTAATGGGGAAGATTTATGTCTGAACAATGGTTGGATACGATAAAATGGACAGATGAAGGGCTGATCCCGGTTATCGCCCAGGATGATGCTTCAAATAAAGTATTAACCATGGCATGGATGAATCGCGAAGCGCTGTTGGCCACGGTCAAGCAAGGAAAGGCGGTATATTGGTCACGTTCCCGCCGGCGTCTTTGGCGCAAGGGCGAAGAATCGGGCCACGAGCAGATCATTAAGGATATCCGGTTGGATTGCGACAACGACGTATTATTACTGCGGGTTGAACAACGTGGCGGCATTGCCTGCCATACCGGCCGATACAGTTGTTTTTTTCAGCAACTGCAAGGCGATCGATGGGTAGCAGTCGAGCCGGTGATTAAGAGCGAGCAGGAGATTTACCCGAAAGATAAGCATTAAAGCCGCTTCACGCCGCGCCAAACATCTAGCCTTCTTGATTTTATTTTTCTTCGCGTCTTTGTGCCGACAGTGGTAATCTTACGGCTTTAGCCCATGTCTGATATCCTCATTAAATTGGCGGCAGTGTTGGAATCGCGTAAAGATGCGGCGCCGAATTCATCTTATGTCGCGGATTTGTATGCCAAAGGTTTGGATACAATTCTGAAAAAGGTGGGAGAAGAAGCGACGGAAACGGTCATTGCGGCCAAGACCGGTGACTCTAAGCAACTTGTGCACGAGGTCGCTGATTTATGGTTTCATACTTTGGTGCTGCTCGCGCACCTTGGTTTGAGCCCCGAGGATGTGATGCGGGAATTGGATCGGCGGTTTGGCGAGTCGGGATTGGATGAGAAGGTTAAACGAGAGGGAAGTAAGTAGATGAACGATTGCGTATTCTGTAAAATTGTTGCAGAACAGATTCCCGCTACACGCGTGTATGAGGATGACCGCGTTATCGTGATCAAAGATATACACCCTAAGGCGCCGGTTCACCTGTTAATACTGTCACGCGTACATTTGGCGAGCCTGAATGAGCTGGAGCCCGCGCATGAGGGGCTGATCGGCTATATGATGCGTCTGCTGTCGGTAATCGCTACACAGCAGGGGCTGTCAAATGGCTTCCGGACTATTATTAATACCGGGCCGGGCGGCGGGCAAGAAATTCCGCATTTGCATATTCACCTGCTCGGCGGCGGACGCCTGCCAGGTTTTTGAATGAATTTAGGAGAGCAAGTATGATGGGTCTAAGCATCTGGCATTTAATCGTTGTTCTGGTGATCGCGCTAATTATTTTCGGCACAAAGAAGCTGCGTGACGTCGGCGGGGACTTGGGCGGTGCCATTAGAAACTTCAAGCAATCGATGAAAGAAAGTGAGGAGGAGCCGCCTGCCGCTGACAAGGATAAGGAACCGGCCAATATCGAGAAAAAGCCGGCCGGGGTGATAGAAGGCAAGGTTACCGCTAAATCAAGAAAGAAAAAGACTTAAAGGCCGGCAGCTTACGCGATGTTTGACGTCGGGTTTACCGAACTGATGGTAATCGCCTTGGTGGCCTTGATCGTTCTGGGCCCCGAGCGCTTGCCGGAGGTGGCGCGAACATTGGGTCGTTGGGCCGGTCGCGCGCAGAGATTCATGGAGAAAGTACGCCGGGATATCGACCGCGAACTGCAAAGCGAAGAGTTGGCGAAAATCAAGAAATTGGAGGAGGAGCTTAACGAGACCCGCGCGCTTATCGAAAATTCCTCAGATAAAATCAAGCAATCCTTGACGGAAGAAACCAGCTCTCTGGAATCCTATGTAGACCCGGAAAAAAAAGTCCAGTCCACTCCCGATGAAGGAAAAAAATTAACCGAAGAAAAAAAACTCCTTCCCGCGCCGGCGGTTGAAGAAGCGGACAAAAAAGTAAGGCGGGGTAAAGCCGGTACAAAAAAAGCCTCACGCGTGAAATCAACGGCCAGGAAGAAAAATGGCGCAAGATCCTGAATCCACCGAGGCCAGTTTTCTCTCGCATCTACTGGAATTGCGCAACCGGTTGTTGTATTCAGTCATCGGCGTGGGCGCCGTATTCCTGATCATGGTGCCGTTTGCCAATAAGCTGTACGCCCTGCTGGCGCGCCCGCTGATAAACATTTTACCGGCAGGGGCGAGCATGATCGCCACGGATCCGGCGTCAACCTTTTTAACGCCGATCAAGCTGACCTTTTTTTTATCGATTGTCGCTACTATTCCGTTTTTGCTCTATCAGACCTGGGCGTTTGTCGCGCCGGGCCTGTATCACAATGAGCGCCGATTGTTATTGCCTTTATTGGTATCGAGCACGTTGCTGTTTTATGCCGGCATGGCATTTGCCTATTTTCTGATCTTCCCGATGGTGTTTGGATTTTTTGCCGGCACGGTGCCGCCGGGTGTGCTGATGATGACCGATATCAAATCCTATTTGGATTTTGTATTCGCCTTATTTTTCGCCTTTGGCCTCGCGTTTGAAGTGCCGGTGGCGACCATTCTTCTGATCAAGCTGGGGTTCATCGCCCCGGAAACGCTCTCTAAGCAGCGCCCCTATGTGGTTTTGGGGGTTTTTATTGTCGCCGCGGTTTTGACCCCGCCGGATATGTTTTCGCAAATCTTACTGGCGGTGCCGATGTGGCTCCTGTTTGAAGTCGGGTTGTTTTTTGGTTACCGGATAAAGAACTCCGCCTCAACCACGGTAGCCACACGGCGTGATGAAAGTTAGGCACCGCAGGTTGATGAAAAACTCGTTTTTCATCAACCTGCGGTGCGGTATAGGGACGTACCGCCATTTTTCAAACACGCTAAATGTTGGAAAAATGAAGCAAAGCAAAAACCGCGCTTTTTGCTTTGCGTGTTGACAATTTCTCCGGGAGAGA
>DATGVQ010000051.1:0-18571 GCA_035300145.1 Acidiferrobacterales bacterium
CAATCACGTACGGACTTATCATCGCCGGGATGATGCCGAGCTTAACCTCCGAAAGGCGAAAGGTCGCGGTGCGCGCGGCGATCGCGATGTCGGCGGCGGCCACCAGCCCGAACCCGCCACCCCGCACCGCACCGCGAATGCTGGCGATGGTCGGTTTCTTGAGGGCGTGCAGGGTGTAGAACATTTGGGCAATACGGTGCGCATCCCGGAAGTTCTTCGCGGGCGTGTATTTCGCGCTCTTTTTCATGTTGTTGATATCGGCGCCGGAGCAAAAGCTGGAACCGGCGCCGGTGATCACGACGGCGCGCACCTTGGCGTCGGTTTCCAGCGCTTTCATCGCATCGGTAAGCGCGGTCACCATTTCCGGATCGAGCGCATTGTGCACCTCGGGGCGGTTGAGGATGATGGTCGCGATAAAATCCGCGTCAATATGGATAACGACTCGTTTGTTCATGATCGATTTACTTGCGGAAATAAAAATGTACTAAAGACCAACCGTCGGTAAATCGGAATCCCGGTTGTAAGGTCAAGCGCTGCAACATTCATCGTCGGTTTTTTACTGGTTCACCCGGTGCCGGTTGCGGGAAGAGTACCGTCCGAGGTGTAATCCGTCAAATTGGCGCCCAATCCGCACAAATCCGGGCACTGGTCGAATCCATCAATACGCCTGAATGCCTTGATTAGGAAAATTGACTTTTCAGCGGTAGAATCGCGATCCGGCCTGTTGACTGAGAGCTGTAGAGGGGCTTAGAGTTTCATCAACTTCCCAGGGAGACATATATGAACCAACTTCGTATTGCATTGCTTTTCAGCGCGCTTGCCCTGGTAAGCGCTGCGGCCGACGCGCAGCAGACCAACGTGCGGGTGCGCGGCACCATCACCGCCTTCGACGGGAATATAATCTCGGTGAAATCCCGCGAAGGCGAGGATTTGAAGATTAAACTCGCGGATAACGCCGCCGTGACCACGGTCAAGGCGCTCTCGCTCGCCGATATCAAGCCGGGCGACGCCGTCGGCTCGTCCGCGGTGCAGCGCGACGGCAAGCTCACGGCGCTCGAAGTCCACGTATTCCCCGCGTCCCGCGCGATCCCCAACGAAGGCCACCGGCCTTGGGATCTGCTGCCCGGATCGACCATGACCAACGCCACGGTATCGGCAATAGTCCAGGGCAGCAGCGGGCGCGAGCTGACTCTTAAATATAAGGATGGCTCGCAAAAAATCCTGGTGCCGCAAACTACGCCGATCGTCACGGCCGTTCCGGCGGATCGCTCGCTGCTGGTTCCCGGCGAATACGTGTTTCTTGTCGCCGATGTTGGCGCCGACGGCAAAATGACCGCATCGCGCATCCAGGTGAGCAAAGACGGGATCAAGCCGCCGCAGTAGCAGCGGCCACGTTGGATTTAAGAGACAGATTTTCCATTTGTCCGTCCATCCTATCCTTTTATCTTTTCCAAGATTGCAGCACGGGGCCTTGATTGCTCCCAAATCGCGTCTAATCTTAGGCATAAGAATGTGGTTCGCTGTCAGGCTGAAAAAATGCGGCCATCGGCGGGCAGGCAAAAAAGACGCATTTACGTGAGATCCCGGATCCAAACTGCATTCAGCTGCACCAGGCACTGGTGTATGGCAATGCCTTTCCGGCAGGTCCGCACGAAATAGATTTTTTATTAATTTATACTGGTAAGGCGCGCGCTAACACCAACTATAATGAAGGAGAAGCATGAACAGATCCGACTATCTCATACCCCCCCTGATCGCCCTGACCCTGTTATTGCCGGCCTGTGCCGCGAAGATCTATGGCAACGTGCAACTGGTGGATGCCAATCTCCAGCCGTTGGTGAAGGAAAACCGCCAGGACACGGTGGTGAACATGATCAACACCACCGCGACGCTCGAGCAGGCCTCACATGCCGTCAACACCGATGCCGAGGGCAAGTACGAATCGGTCAAGGACCAACTGAAGCCCGGCACGTATAAGGTCGAGGCCAATCGCATCGGTTATACGACCGAGACCCAGACGGCGGAGATCAAGGGCCACACGCGGAAGAAGATTGACTTCCAGCTCAAAAAGATACAAGAAGGCAACCGCAAGACCATTAAGGGAACAAAGTCCGATGAAGACAAGATCATCAATCCGGGTGAAGTCAATATTCAACCGCCGAGCATGTAGTGCCAGGATGCTTGTTAGATCATCGACGCGCATTAGCAACGGGACCGGCACATTTGACGACGCAGAACGATTTTACAACGACCACGAACAGCACACACTCGGAGGACACCCATGATCGCACACTCACTCCGCTGGATTTTTATTGGCGCCGCATCGTTGATGCTGATCGCCTGTGGCCAGAAGCTCGACCTGGAGGTGAAGGCGCGCATGGATGGCCAGCCGGCGCCGCAGGTGCGGGTGGTGGTGGACGGCGAAGAGCAGGGGCTCACCGATGATAAGGGTGTTTTCGCCAAAACCCTGCGCAAGAAGGCCGGCGCCGAGGTGCAGGTGCGCGCCGTCAAGGAAATTCCCGGCTATCGCATCCAGCCGTGGCAGACCCAATTCCTGGTAAAGCTGCCGAAGGAAGGTCAGATCGATAAATATTCGTTCGATGCCGAGCTGCCCGCCGCCTACTACGTGACCCTGGTCGTTACCGAAAAGGGCGCGCCGCTCGCCGACGCCGTGGTCAAGGCCGGCGGCAAGGAGGTGGGCAACACCGACGCCAAGGGCGAGTTCGTATATGAATACAAGACCCTGCCCAAAGGCGGGGTGGATCTGAGCGTCACCAAGGCCGGTTATTCCATGTGGCGCAAGACCGGCGCGATCGAGCCCGGCCAGCGCCTGGATGTGGCGCTGTCGACGCGCGCGGTCGTTACTGTTACCGCGCTGGCCGAAGAATACGGGCTTGTCAACGGCGTGCCGGGTGTGGCGGTGATCATCGACAAGAAGCCGGTGGGCAAAACCGACGGCAAGGGCCACTATACCTACAGCTATGACGGTGAACCCGGCAAGAAGGTGCAACTGACGTTGGCGGCGCCGGGCTTTATCCCGGCGCAATGGAAGACCAGCGTGACCCTGGAAGGCCAGATCAACCTGCAGCGTTATTTCTACCCAACTACGCCGAAGTCGATCCGCGTCGGCATTTACCGGTTCGTGGGCAACACCCCCGGCGTCGACCTGAAGGATGTCGTCAGCCAAACCGAAGGCGCGCTGTCGGCGCAGTTGTTCAAGCAGGCGGCGTTCCGCGAGGTGCCGAGCAAGGCCCTGCAGGCCGAGATCAAGCAGCGCAAGCTCAACATCGACAAGCTTCTCGCCAAGGGTTGGAACGAAACGCCGCTGCGCGCCAGCGTCGACATGATTGTAATCGGCAGCGTTGCCAAGGACGACCAGGGTTTCCTGGTCGAGGCCAAGTTCTACACCTCCGGCGGGAAACTGATCCTGAGCCAGATCACCCGCGCACGCTCGGCCTCCGATATCAACAGTGCGGCGCGCGAGATCGCCGCCAATGTCATCGAACGGTTCCCGTTTGAAGGCACCGTGATCGGGGCCGAAGATCAGAATTATCGTATCAACATCGGCAAGCCCTACCGCGTCAGCCGCGGCACTGAACTCACGCTCACCGCCGCCAGTCTGGGCGAAGGCGGACGCATAACCGGGCACCGCGATATCGGCCGGCTCAAGGTGAAGAAGACCGAAGACACGGGCTCCTGGGCGGAAGTGGATAATCTCAAGAAGGGCGAGAAGGTCACTATCGGCGATCGCGTCGTGCGGCGCGTGTATCACGAAGGCGAGCAGGAAGGCGAGCGCAATTACTTCGTGCTGGCGGCCAAGGGCGGCCTGGCGCCGGACGTGGCGCCGCTCGCCGGCGTCAATATTTACCTCAACAACGACTGGATGGGCACCACCGGCGCCGACGGCAAGGTCGAGGTGCCGGTGCGGCTCGGCAAGAGCTACAACCTGATGCTGTATCGCCACGGCTACCAGCAGGTGAGCGATAAGCTCAAGGTGGACAAGAACAAGGATACGCGCGAGTTCACCCTGAGCGTCAATAATTCCCTGTTCAAGGTCGATTCCGAACCCTCCCATGCCGCGGTGTATGTCGATGGCGAGCAGATCGGCAAGACCCCGATCACCGACGGCAAGCTCGTCGGCCTGGGTTTTCACAGCGTAAAGTTGACCGTGGGCGAGGATTACCGTGATTGGGAAGAGGTGGTGGAATTCGACAAGAAGCTCGAGGACCGCACCGGCGACCAGCGGATTGTGTTGCACAAGGACTTCCTGCGGATCGGCGAGAAGGCCGCGCAGGCAGGCAACATCGACGCCGCCATCCTGGCCTACGGCAGCACGCAGAAGGGACATCCGGATTATTCCGAGGCGCACCACCGGCTTGCGCAGATTTACCTGGACGACAAGAACGACTACGATGCGGCGATCAAGGAATTCGAGAATGTGCTGTCGCTGCCGGAGAACCAGCAGCTCATCTACAAGCAGTTTGCGGTGGCCTTTACCAACCTCGGCCACGCCTATTATGAAAAGGGCAACAGCCTGGTGCAGACCGACCGCGACAATGCCGCCCAGTATCTGGCCAAGGCCGTGCAGAAGCTGCAGATCGCCAAGCAGAACACGCGCTTCCTGCCGACCGAGGAATACGACGAGGCGCTGCATGATACATATTATTATCTGGCGCTGGCCTATCACAAGCTCTATCTCATCACCCGCAAGCCCGCCGTGATGAACAGCGCCAATGTCGCCTGGCGCGAATACTTCGACTTCTTCCCGAAGAAATTGCAAGGTAATCCCAATTTCGAGCAAAGCCGCGAATCGGCCAGGAAGTACTGGGACCAGATCAAAGACCAATGATGGCGCCCAGCGAAACATGAACCTGAATTATCTGGTCGGTTCGGCGCTCGCCGCCACCCTCATGGCGCATGCGGGAGTGGCGGCGAACAACGTCACCGCTCCCGCGGCAACAGTACAAAACGGCGCCGCTCCCGGGGCAAAGGTACAAAACGTCGCCGCTCCCGCGGCAACGGTACAAGAAGACCCGTCCACCCACAGCCCGGCGGCGATAGAACCGGAATACGTGCGTCCGCTGATGCGGATTGAAACCGGGCGCAATGACTCCAACCCGGTCTGGGCGCCATCCGGCGCGCTGCTTGCCATTGAACGCAGCCGTGGCGAGAAAAAGGAGATCGTCATCGTCTATCCGGACGGCAGCGTGGCCGAGACCATCTATTACCAGTTGTCCGGCGAGACCAAGGAGAAGAAATTTTTCTTTCCCGGCGTGATCGACGATACCAGTTACAACGCCGGCGTGACCTGGTCGCCGACCGGCGACCGGCTCGTGTTCATGAGCAACGGCGGCGAAGGTAATTACGATCTGTACCTGCGCGAGCGCAATGGCCGGACCCTGCGCCTGACCGACCACAAGGAAAAGGACGGACAGGCGCACTGGTCGCCGGTCGCCGAGCGGCTGGTGTTTGTTTCCGGCCGCA
This sequence comes from Acidiferrobacterales bacterium, assembly GCA_035300145.1. GTDB lineage: Bacteria > Pseudomonadota > Gammaproteobacteria > Acidiferrobacterales > DATGVQ01 > DATGVQ01. Next base: position 5,485 of record DATGVQ010000051.1, read on the forward strand.
GCGGCAAGGGCGATCTCTATCTCCTTGACCTAGCGACCCGCGCCGTGACTCGTCTCACCCAGGGCGGCAAGCCCTACCTCTATCCGCAATGGTCGCCGGATGGCAAAAAGGTCGCCATGATTCAAGGCAGCAATGAGAACCACGATATCTACGTGATCGGCGACGTGAGCCGGCCGGTGGAGACTTTAATGGCGTTGACCACCTGGACGTACGACGATCTGCGCCCGGTATGGTCGCCGGACGGCAAGAAGATCGCGTTCTATTCCAACTACAACCCGGACAATGACCTGAAACGATGGTGCATCATCGTTATCGCCGCCGACGGCTCGGACTCGGTGCAGGGCGACGCCTTGGCGGCCAGGGTGGTGGCGACGGACGTCCTGCCGGACGTGGAGCGCGGGCCGGCGTGGATGCCGGACAGCGCGCGCATCGTCTATGTCAGGAACGAAGGCCGGGACTACAATCCGCTTTACATCGCCGATAGTGCGCGCCACACCAACCTGCTGCTCAAAACCGATACCCGCATCAACCACGATGTCGCCTCTTCGCGTAACGGGCTTATTGCGTTCCGTGCGCAGGTGGAGCAGTGGGACCAGATTTTTATCGCCAAACTCAAGGACAAGGACTAAACCGTGCCGCGCCAGCCTATGCATCAACTCCTGCGAATGATTGTGCTTGCACTCGCGTCAGGCGCAGCTCTGCTGTCAGCGCCAGCGGCTGCCGCCGATGACCCGGCGGCGGTAGCCATGAAGTTGTACAACAAGAACCAGTATGAAAGCGCGGCGCGCGGCCTGCGCGCCGCGCTGCCTGCCTTGGATGCCTCCCAGCACAGCACTGCCTGGCTGACGCTGGGCATGATTTACCTGCGCAACGCTGAATTGCACCGCGAACTCTACCGGACGGCGGCCGTCATCGAGCTCGATTATTTGCGCAAGCTGGCGGCTATGTCCGGTCCCAGCCGCAGCCGTTATGTCGACCTCTATCTAGGCGAGGCGTTCCTGCAAACCGGCGATGCCGCGCAGGCGCAGCGTTATTTGGAGCAGTTCCGCGCACAGCCGGGCGTGGCTGACCGCCACAAGACTCTCGCCGTGATCGGCCTCGGCCTCGCCCATTCCCTGGGCAAGGACAGCGCCCTGGCGGATGAGTTTTGGGCGACGGTCGACGGCAGCGACCCGGAGACAAGGACGGCGCTGGCCGCCGCCTACGCGACCGCCGGCCTCCGGGACAAAGACCCGTTGGCGCTGGCCGAGGCTGCGTATGCCGATCTGAAAAAGTCCGCGCGTAACCTGTCGCCGGCGATGCTCCGCGACCTGCTGCATGTCTATGCGCGCAGCGGACAGACCGACCGGGGCCTGGATCTCGCGCGCCGCGCCGATCTCAAGACGCCGGCGGACGCCGAAGTGCAGGGCAAGGCTAAGACTATCAATTTTTATGACCTAACGCTGTTTGCTGATCTGGCCACGCTGTACACCCAGGCGGCGGTCAGCGCGCTGGAAAAGGCCGGCGCGGATGCCAAACTTAAAGGGACGGCCGACTATTATCTAGCGGAGGCGTATGCCGCTACCGGCCAATTGGAGCGGGCGCTGAGGGCGGATGAGGCGTTTCTCGCGCTGGCGCAGACACCACCGGCCTACCGCGAGCGCGCGCGGGTGCGCCAGGCCGCCACGCGCTACCAGCTGAAGCCGCAACCGGAGGCGTTGTCCGTGTGGGAGGAACTCGCCCAGAAGCAGCCGGCCGATCCGGACATTCTTGCTGATGTAGTGCTGCAGTGCCTGCGTATCAAGGCCGAGTGCACCAAGATCGTCACGCGCGCCGGCGTATTTGCCGAGGTCGGGGAGGGCAAGAAGTTTTTCTCGCTGAACCGCGCGCTCGGCCGCTATTATCTGAGCAAGCGGGATTATTCGCGGGCCTTGCTGCATCTCGAAGCCGGCCGCGACAAGAGCCGGAAGAACAAGATCGAAGCCAACGATCCGGCCATGCTGGTAAATCTGGCCGAGGCCTACTATCGGGTGAAAAAATTCTCCGAGAATCTGGAGATCTATTTCGAGATGAGCAAGGAGTTCCCAGTGGTGCGCCAAATTCAAGACGCGATGCAGGGCATCTACCTTATGGAAAACAAGAGCGCGGGTGATGTAAAGATTTTCTGAGAATCTGGAGATATATTTCGAGATGAGCAAGGAGTTCCCGGTGGTGCGCCAAATTCAAGACGCGATGCAGGGGATCTACCTCATGGAACACAAGAGCGCGGGTGATGTAAAGATTTTCTGAGAATCTGGAGATCTATTTCGGGATGAGCAAGGAATTCCCGGTGGTGCGCCAGATCCAGGAGGCCATGCAGGGCATCTACCTTATGGAAAACAAGAGCGCGGGTGATGTGAAGATTTTCTGATGGTGCTGTGTTGGCGGTTTGGCGATGGTTTGATCCACACTGAATTGACTGCGAGAGGAATAGATGTATGAAAACGACACCGGTGGTTATGACGCTGATCCTGGGGATGGCCTTAGCCGTGCCGTCCCTGACGCACGCGGAGCAGAAGAAAGATGGGTGGCCCAATGGCGGCTCGCTGAATTATGGCGAGTACGGCCGGCCGGCGACGCTCGACCCGATCACCAGTAATGAGACCATCTCCCTGCGCCTCATCGAGCTCATCTTCAACGGGCTCGTCGGCATCAATGAAAAGCAGGAAATCGCTCCGGAGCTGGCGGAGCGCTGGGAGGTGTCGAAAGACGGGCGTACCTACACCTTCTTCCTGCGCAAGGGCGTCACCTGGCATGCGCGCGAAGGCGAGGCGGCGAAGCCGTTCACCGCCGATGACGTGGTGTTCACCTACAACATCATGATGCATCCGCGCACCATCACCCCGCTCAAGGTGCGTTATGAGTTTATCGATAAAGTAGAAAAGCTGGACGAATACACCGTGCAGTTTACGCTCAAGCGCCCGATCCTGAACGCGCTCGCCAAGTTCAGCTTCAAGATCATACCCAAGCACGGCCCCGCGAACCCGCTGTTTCTGACGCGCGAGGATCCGTTTGTGCAGAATCCGATCGGTACCGGCCCCTATATCCTCAAGAATATCACCGCCGATCGCGAGATCATCCTCGTGGCCAACGATAATTACTTCAAGGGCCGGCCGCATATCGACAAGTTCGTCGCCAAGCCGTTCGCCGACCAGAACATCATGACCCAGGCGATGATGTTCAATGCCATCGACATGATCGTGCTGGTCAATCCGCGCGACATCCCGGAGATCCAGGGCGACAAGCGTTTCATCCTGCAGCCGTACAATGCCCTGTCGTACTCATTCTTCGGGTACAACCTGCGCAACCCGGTACTTGCCGATAAGCGCGTGCGCCGGGCGTTCACCCATGCCGTCAACCGCCAGGAGATGCTCGACTCGTTCTTCAACAGCCAGGGGACTATCATCTCCGGCCCGTTTGCGCCCGGCAGTTGGGCCTATAACCTCGACGTCCAGCCACTGGCGTTCGACCCGCAGAAGGCCAGCGCCCTGCTGAAGGAGGCCGGCTTCACTCCGGGTGCGGACGGCATCCTGCAGAAGGACGGCAAGAAACTGGTGTTGTCGCTCAAGGTGCCGATCGAAAAGGAAAGCGAGGCGGTGAAGCGCGTGGTGCTCGCATTCCAGAACTATCTCAAGAACGTCGGCGTCGGCATTAAAGTGGAATTCAAGGAATGGCAGGCATGGAAGGAAGATGTCTTCCTCGAGCATGACTTCGATATCATCTTCGCCTCGTGGGTATTCGATGATTCCGCCGACATCTCATCGCTGTTCCATTCCGCCGAGATCGGCCCCTGGCGCAACAACTTCGGCGGCTACTCAAGCCCGGAGGTGGACAGCCTGATCGTGGAAAGCAAGCTGACGCTCGATTTCGAGAAGCGCCGTACTATCAACCGAAAGCTGCACAGCATCCTCGCCGACGAGGCACCCTATACGTTCCTCTGGACGCTGACCAACTACAGCGCCTACCACAAGAAGATGCGGCATGTGAACATTCATCCGTACAAGTTCTTCTCGTTCGCGGATGACTGGTATATACCGGAATCGGAACAGAAGTAACACTCGCAACAAAACCACGCGGGCAGGGCGCAGAACGCGCGTTGCCCGCGGGATTTACACTATGCTATGAAAGCGGCGGCCATTAAACCCATCGCCCTGATGTTGTCCAGGGAGCTGTTGCAGAGCGCACTCCTGCTGCTGGGCGTGAGTGTCGTGGTATTCGTCATTCTCTATCTGGCGCCGGGCAATCCGTTCAGCGCGCCGCTTGAGGGCCAGACCGCCGGCCAGGCGACCCTTGCCGGCGGGCCGGAAGTACTCAGCGTACCACAGGCATGGTATGACTTGTATCTTGCCTGGCTCGGCAAGATGCTGCGCGGCGATTTCGGCACCTCCATACGCACCGGCCTGCCGGTGCTCGCCACGATCGGGCGCATCGGTCTCAACACGCTCATACTGACGCTCGGTTCGATGGTTATTACGCTCCTGGTCGCGGTGCCGATCGCGCTGCACGCCGCGGCGCGCGGCGACACGAATCTCAACCGCTCGCTCACCCTGCTGGCCTATGTCGTGTCGGCGCTGCCGGTATTTTGGTTTGGTTACATCGTCATTTATGTGTTCATCCACCAGTTCGGTTTGTTTCCGCTGATATCCGGTTCCGCCACCGGCCAGAAACACGTGTGGTTGTATTTTCTAGTACCGATCGTGGTGCTGGGTATCGGCAACGGCAGCCTGAGCGAAGTCATCCGTACGCTGCGCGAGGAAATGAGCCGGGTGCTGGCCGAGGATTACATCCGCACCGCGCGCGCCAAAGGTGCGTCCGTCTGGAAACATGCCTTCAAGGAAGGCCTGCTGATACCGGTAAGCGAGATCATCGCCGCCAAGATTCCCTATATTCTCGGCGGAGCGGTGATTGTGGAGCAGGTGTTCAACTGGCCGGGGCTCGGCCGAATGGCCTGGCAAGCGGCCCAGGATCGCGATTTTCCCGTAATCATGGGCATAGCCTTGGCCGCCGCCGTGTTCGTGCGCCTCGGTAGTTTGCTACAGCGTATGGTGTTTACGGCGGTGAACCCGCGCGCGTCGAAAGAATAAGCGAACGACCCATGATGAAAACCTACATCCAGAGACCCGGCGAGATCGGCGACTTCTCCGAACTGCCATGGTGGCAGAAGGCCGGCACCACCGATCTGGTGTCCGTCGGTTTCGGCCTTGTAATCGTTGTGCTGGTGCTGGTTTCTTATCTGCTTGGCAGCCTGCATCTGTTGCCCTACGACCCGCAACAAATCGACGTCGAGATGCTGAACGCGCCGCCGGGCAGCGCCGGCCATCTGCTGGGCACGGACTTCCTTGGCCGCGACATCCTCGCGCGGCTGATCGTCGGTATCCAGGCGTATTTCGTTCCCGGTCTGCTCGCCATTGCCCTGTCGCTCACGTTCGGCACGGCGCTTGGCGTGCTCGCCGGCTACCTGGAAGGCACTGCCGACCGGCTGGTGAGTTATTTCAACAACCTGCTCGACTCTTTCCCGCGCCTGGTATTGATCCTACTGGTGATCGCGGCGTTCAAACCGGACATCTACTACATCATGGTGGTGGTCGGCATTACCGGCATCCCGCCCGTGGCCGCACGCATCGCCGGCAAGATCCGCTTCCTGCGCGATAAAAATTTTATTGAGGCGGCGCACGCGCTCGGCCTGCCGGACCGCAGCATCATTCTTAAACATCTGCTCTGGTACAACTGCCGCGCGCTGCTGGTCATTTACGCAACCCTCGGCATGGGCGAGGCGATCCTGATGGAGACCAGCCTCAGTTACCTCGGTTTCGGCGTGCAGGAGCCGGTGCCATCGTGGGGCAACATGGTACAGGCCGGCGCCAACTATTTCATGCAGGGCAAGTTCTGGTCATCGACCGCGCCGGCGCTGGCGATTCTGTTCACCATCCTTGGGTTTCACCTGCTGGGTGATGGACTCAACAACATCCTGGAAGGCAAGCGGGGCCGATGATGGATGCGCCGCTGCTCAAGATCGATGACCTGCGCACCTATTTCTACTCGCGCAGCAAGCGCGCCTTTATCCGTTCGGTGGATGGCGTGAGCCTCGCGATCGCGCGCGGCGAGACCCTGGGCGTGGTAGGGGAGAGCGGCAGCGGCAAGAGCATCACCGCGCTGTCCGTCATGGGGCTGATCAGCGCGGGCCCGGGCGTGGTGAGCGGCAAGATCGGCTTCAACGCCGATGGTGCGCAGAAAAACCTGCTGCATGGCCTGGAGAAATGCAGCCGCCCGAACCTTGAACAAGAGCGCATCGTCAGCGTAACCAAGGATGAAGCCGCCTGGCGCAGGCAGGTGGAGCGCAACATGCACGGCGTGCGCGGCAAGGAAATCGCCATGATCTTCCAGAATCCCAAGTCGTCGCTCAACCCGTACACCTCGGTCGGGCACCAGATCAGCGAGGCCATCCGCCTGCATACCGGAGCCTCGGGCGCGGACGAGGCACGCGACCGCGCCCTGCACTGGTTGGAGCGCGTACGCATCGACTCGCCGCGCCTGCGCTATGACAACTACCCCTACGGCCTGTCCGGCGGCATGTGCCAGCGCGCCATGATCGCCATGGCCTTGTCGTGCGAGCCGTCGCTGCTGATCGCCGACGAGCCGACCACCGGCCTGGATGCCACCATCCAGTCGCGGATCGTCGAACTGCTGGGTGAGCTCAAGGCCGAACTCGGCATTACCACACTGCTGATCAGCCACGACATCAGTGTGATCCAGCGCTTGTCGGACAAGATCGCGGTGATGTACGGCGGCACCGTCGTAGAGAGCGGCCGCGCCGCCGATATTCTGGCGCCGCACACCGAGGTCCGCCATCCGTACACCGCGGCGCTACTCGCCTCGATCCCAAGCTCCGAGGCCATCCGCCGCAAGAGCTATCTGCAGGTGATCGAGGGCGAGGTGCTCGATACCATCAACGTGCCGCGCGGCTGTCGCTTCTATGGCCGCTGCAACCGCGTCACCGAGGCGATCCGCGAGCGCTGCGCCGGCGTGGAGCCGCCGCTCGCCCAGGTCGCGCCCGACCATAAGGTGCGCTGCTGGCTGTACCCGGCCGCGTCCGCCGCCTTGGAAGCCCGCGCGTGAGCCAAACCATTCTCGAGGTTACCGACCTGCGCAAGCATTACTCCCAGCGCCGCGGTCTGCTATCGGTGCTGACCGGTCAGGGGCGCGTGATCCCGGCGGTGGACGGCGTAAGTTTCTATGTCAGGGAGAACGAGACCGTGGGCCTGGTCGGCGAGTCCGGCTGCGGCAAGACCACAATCGGCCGCACCATCCTGCGGCTGACGCCGGCCACGTCCGGCAGTATTGTGTTTGACGGACGCGACATCACGCAGCTCACGCGCGCCGAGCTGCGGCCGCTGCGGCGCGAGATGCAGATGATCTTCCAGGACCTCGATGCCGGCCTCAATCCGAAGATGCGCGTACGCGACATACTGCGCGAGGCGCTTACCGTGCACGAGCGCCAGAGCGACGCCGAGGTTGCAGCGCGCACCCATGAGCTCCTCGATCAGGTGAACCTCAAGGCCAGCAAGCTGGTAAACTTCCCGGGCGAGCTCTCGGGCGGTGAGAAGCGCCGCGTCGGGATCGCGCGCGTGCTTGCCGTGCGGCCGCGGTTGATCGTGGCCGACGAGCCGACCAGCGCGCTCGACGTCTCGATCCAGGCGCAGGTTGTGAACCTGCTGCGCGACCTGCAGAAACACCTGGGGCTTGCCTACCTCTTCATCTCTCACGACCTGCCAGTCGTCGAACTCATCAGCCGCAAGGTCGCGGTGATGTACCTTGGGCGCATTGTCGAGATGGGGCTTGCCGAGGACATCGCGCACCATCCGCGCCATCCCTATACGCGCACCCTGTGGTCGTCGCTTGCGGAGAAACAGAGCACAGAAGTGAGCCAGGCGCGCCGCGCCGCCGAGCGCCGCAGCCATGCACGGACGGGCGTGTTCGACTTCGAACGCCCGGCCGGCGGCTGCCGCTTCGCGCCACGCTGCCCGGTCTATGTCGCCAACGGCCGGCCGGCTGTCTGCACCGATCCGGCGAGCGAACCGTCGCTACAGGATGCCGGCGACGGCCACCGGGTTGCCTGTCACTTTCCGTTATAACCGGCCGTTGTGACCATAATTGGCCGGGCGGGTCATTGAGGTGCCGGCTGGCTCAGATTCGGCAACGACTAGGATTAACCCAAGAGGCGTTTGCCGCGCTCATAGGTGTCAGTGCGCGTACATTGCAAGAGTGGGAGCAAGGACGGCGTAAACCGGCCGGACCCGCCAACTCGTTATTGCGGATTGCGAAGCGGCACCCTGAGGCATTGTTGAACTGAATCTTTGTCTGCTGTCATTCCCAATCACTCTTGGTGAGGAATCTGACAAATGCAAGTTTCCCTAAATCTTTAAAGAGTAGGTCTAAGGTTCGATGATGCATGTAGAAACCCTTGTTATCGTGAGATATTCGGATAACCGCCAGAAGGAGTTAGGGTATGAATGACCAGTCAACCACGAAGAATACTCTATCCGACACTGATTACGAAGACTTCGGCTCCACCAAATACTATTCAGGCTCAATTATCGGCCTCGGCATCTTCCTGTTACTGCTCGGCGTCCTGGCCGTGAGCGCGTCGTTTATTGCCACGCTTGCGACCGTAGTGGTTTTCGGTATCCTGCTTCTGGCCGGCAGCGCCGTTCAATTCATGAACGCATCTTTGGGGAAAGGACGATCGAACTTTATCCTACAGCTCGCGGCTGGCATCTTCTATCTCGTCGCCGGTCTTTTGATGATAATCTCGCCGGTGGAGGCCGCGCTTGGTCTGACGTTGATGTTGATCGCGCTTTTCTTCGTGTCGGGATTGTTGCGCATGATAACGGCCGTCCGCGAGCGATTCTCCGGCTGGGGCTGGATGTTTTTCCTGGGCGTTATCAACTTAGTCATGGGGGGACTCCTCTGGTACGGTTGGCCGTGGAGCGGCCTCTGGTTCATCGGCTTTCTTGTTGGTGTCGAGATGATCTTCGGCGGGGTTTTCTGGCTGACTCTTGGATCCGCGCTGCGACGCCTCCCTGATAAATTCCATGAACCTTTGGGAAAAGCAGGTTGAAGTCATGCGGCGTCCTTCTTTTTGGATTTACTCTTTTAAGGCTTCGCCTGTTTAATTAGTAGTGAAACCCAACGATGAACTTGATTACCCAACGATCAGAAGCTGTGGTCAAACCACGCCCGATACCAGCATTCAAATCGAACTTGCCTAACTGCGTATCGATAACGCCGTAAAGCGTTTGACTTAACTGGTTAAGGTGCCCGAGATCGCGCAGGGGTCCGAGCTCGTTGTAGCTCTCAAATCCTACCTGGTAACCCGCATCGGTCTTATAAGCAAGCTTGGTATCGATGTCGAGGGAGACCGGATTGTTGACCGGCCCGGACAAGTTCCAGTCGAAATTGGGATTTACCGCGAATATCCAGCGGCCGGAGCGGAGGCCATATATTCCCTTCAGTTCGGCGTTCCAAGCATCCTCCGAGACCCGGCGGTTTGTTTTGCCTATTTCAAGATTCGCTCCCCAGAAGGCGCCTTGCGCCTCATCGTGCGGCGCGATGTACTTTGCGCGAAGTTTTTCGCCGTCGAGGTGGGTCGTATTCTCGGCATTCACAGAGGTAAGGACGTAGAGGCCGAGTTCCAGGGTATCCGTGACGCCGTAATAGAACTCCGGCGTCAAGCGGTACACGTGATTGGGCGGTTGCGCGCCGGGGAAGTCGGGCGTGCTGCTTCCCGACACGACATAGTTGTTGTGAACATCCGTGCCGAAGTAGCCGGGCCTGGTCATGTCGTCCAGGTAAACCTGGATCTCCTCCGGCGCGGCACTGGCCGTAGCGCTGACAAACGTCAGCGCATTAGCGGTAACAAACAAGAGGAGTAGGCGCGAGCACCGGGCAGAATAATAGGCGTGCAGCGAAACTCTATTTAAAAACTGAAACAGACGAAGTGGCCGAAAGAAAAGCGAACTACCCATTATTTAGAACATCCCTCCAGTGTAATCGGATATTTTGAAGGCCCGTTCGTTGTCACCGCTGCTTCCAGCGCGATGGCGTCAATCGACCAGGAGCTTCACATCGACGTTGCCGCGCGTCGCGTTTGAGTAGGGGCAGACCTCGTGCGCCGTGTACCGTCGCAACTGCTGTATAGAGTGCCTTCATGGCGTCCTCCGTTCGTTCCACTTCGTGATGCTACACACCGGGTATCAGCGGTACTTGCGCCCAAAGTCCCATGGATCAATGCAAGAAATCTCCTTATCGTAAATTGTTTGGCCTGAATTGTTAAGGCCGAATGATCTATGAGGAGATCAGTCATGGCAACCTGCATAAGGTAGGTGAGCTCGAGCGTTGTTTCTGAGCCCCGAACTGGCGAGGTATCGCGGAAAGCGTGAGCGTCGCATTTGCGATAAGATACTGTAACTATGCTACCCGATCTACATCAGGAATCTTTGGAATTCTTCAACACTAAAATTCTCACAATGTCGGGGAAGTTAGATCTATTGCTGCGGAATGCGCATTGGGATGTTACCGGAGCCCCTGAGGCTGACCGGCCGGATCACCCAGTTTACGAACACAAAATTAAGGTCTCAACCAACAACTGTGAGGAGACTATTACGATTTCTCTTGAGGCTTATATCGGCAGGATGTGGGACTGGAGAGTCGAGGAATTGTTCTTGAATGCCATGAAAAAACTCAAAGACTGCGAGACGAAAGGCGGCCGCGGATAACATCCGGCCCAGAGAATTAACCCAGACCAAGCGAAGTCTTCTTTAAGTCATTGTTACAAATATAAATTTGGCGTCCCCAGGGGGATTTGAGAGGTTCGCGCGCGGTCTGGCGGTTCCGTTTCGAACAAGAAAAGTTGGGTAACCCAGTACCGCCCCAGGAGGGGAATAACTTGCCCCAATAAGAGGCGTCAAAAATGATGGCGAACCGGAATAAAGGATAAAGGCAAAAATTACTCAGACCAAATCTTTGTCCACTTCTCCCGTTCTTCCGGGCTAAGCGTCGGATCAACGAGGTCTCAGTTTGATGTTAACCCCGGTCCTGGGATAATATCCGGAACCACGATGACCAAACCCAATCCTCCCGCCCTCGATCCCGCCGCGGTGCTCGAGCAAACCAGCAGCGGCTATCCCGAGCCCTACAAGCGCCGCGTCGCGGGACGCCACCGCCGGCGTCTTGGCGACGCCGCCGGGCTAAAGAACTTCGGAGTCAACCTGGTGCGGCTCGAGCCCGGCGCGGAATCTTCCATGCGCCATTGGCACGCGAAACAAGACGAGTTTATCTTTGTGCTGGAGGGTCAGGTGACGCTCGTCACCGACGCCGGGCGGCAAAAACTTAGTCCAGGAATGGCCGCCGGGTTCCCGGCCGGCAAAGCCGACGGGCACCAGCTCGTCAACGAAAGCGGCGCGACCGCGCTGTACCTGGAGATGGGTGACCGGACGCCGGACGATAAAGTGACCTATCCCGACATTGATCTTGCCGCGCGCATGGTAGGGGGAAAGTGGGTCTACACCCACAAGGACGGGCGTCCCTACGAGTAGCCGATGCCTCTTAACTTTCGGTAAGTTTGTAGCCTGGATGGAGCGCAGGAGGCTGTGTCAAAACCCGAACTCAAATTTTTCTGTGGGAGTATCCGTGCAAAAGAATCCAAATATTGGTACTCTCGTGGCACGGTTGCGAAAAATTTCCACAACATTTTGCTAGTGAGTGGGAAATTATTTCAGTCACGAAAAGAATTATGAGAGGGATGGTGCAGTACCTAACATAGATAAAGTTATTTATAGGACGCAACACTAGTCAAGAGAATGACATGCTACTGGTTTGGCTGAAACGCTGGAGACGGATCGTCCTATGGCCGGTGATCTTGGCGCTGTTGATCGCGGCGTTCCTGTTGCATTATTTGTCGGGCACGCTCCTCGATTTTTATGTGGTCTTTCTCGTACCAAGTTTGCTCGCCACATGGTTTCTCGGATATCGCGTGGGTGTTCTCGTCACGATCGCGAGCTGTTTTGGCTGGTCTTATAGCGACTTAACGCTCAGAGTGGACGTGCCGTTTTGGGCGAATATCGTTAATTCACTGGCGCGGCTGGTGGTTTTTTTTCTGTTCGTATGGGCGGTGCATCAGATTCGCGTATTGATGGATAGACTGGAGGTTTTATCGAGGACGGATGGATTAACCGGGCTAGCCAACCGCCGCGCGTTTTTGGAACGAGGTCAGTTGGAAATAATCCGCGCGCGGCGGAACGAGCAGCCTTTGAGCGTGATGTTCATTGACGTGGACAATTTTAAACTGATCAACGACACGTTCGGCCATCAAGGAGGAGACGCGATATTGCTCGCCACCGCCGGAACTTTAGCCCATAGCGTTCGAGCGACTGATCTGGTCGCACGGCTCGGCGGCGATGAATTCGTGATTGTTTTTCCGGATACTGGCGGGGTGACGGCAATTCGCGTGGCGAAGAAAATTAAAAAATCCGCGACGAATATACCCACGGTTCCAAAACATCCAGTTTCTTTCAGTATCGGTATTGCCACGTTTAAACGAGCGCAAACCTCCTTTGAAGCGGCACTTCGTGCGGCCGATGATTTGATGTATGAAGTGAAGCTGTCCGGAAAAAATGCAATTCTTCAAAGAGACATCAATGACTGATTCCGGTTAAGCGGCCAGCCGATCTCAGATATCGTTGGGCTGGTTACTGACCCGGCCGGCAAATAGTGCGCATTGTTTCACCTTCTCCCCCCCTCCGGGTGTATACACCGGGAAAGGGCTGGGGTGAGGGAAAAAATTCCGGTAAAACAGCCCTCATCCTGTCCTTCTCCCGCAGGGCATAGGTATCTACGCAATTCATCAACCCAATGATTCTGTAGGAACCGCCCAATCGCACCGCAACACCCAACGGTCATTCCCGCGCAAGCGGGAATCCAGATACCCCGCGTCAATACTGGATTCCCGCTTGCGCGGGAATGACGATCTATTCGAGATGCGTAGATACCTATGCCCGCAGGGAGAAGGGAC
>DATGVQ010000052.1:0-4029 GCA_035300145.1 Acidiferrobacterales bacterium
AACAGGCCAAGAAATTCTTGAAGAACTCAACCGGGTTCCCTCCAGTTTAGCGGTGCGCAGCCGGTTGAATAAGTTCAACTATGAGATCATCGACCCGGTAATCAGCCTGGATGAACGGGCCGAGTGGGAACAGCGCTGGTCGGATCTATTCTTAAAAAGGCAAGCGATGGTAATGTCTCAGTTCGAACTTGTAGACTGCCTGTAACAGATGTTTTGGGAAATGATCACTATACTTTAACCAAAACATGACCGAAAAAAACCCCACGGCCGATCCAGGCAATTTGCTAGCACACCTACCCGCAATGGTCCTTCGCTTAAAAGAAGAATTACATCGCCGCGGTATCCACGTAGTTTATTTTCCCGGTGGCGAAGGCGCGCTCCAGTACTTGATCGACCAGATTCCAGCAGGCGCGCAGGTAATGAGCGGCAGTTCCGCTACTTTAAAATCGATTGGTTTCGAGGCGGCGCTGCAATCGGGGCGCTACGACTACTACCGGCCAAAAATTGCCGCGCTTAATGACAACCGGGAACGCATCGATCTACGGCGGCGCGCGATCACTGCTGACTACTTCGTCGGCGGCATTAACGCAATCAGTTTGACCGGCGAAATCCTCAACGTCGACGGCAGCGGCAGCCGCATCGCCGGCTATGCCTATGGCGGCGGGAAGATCTACATGGTCGCGGGAGTAAACAAGATCGAGCCTACGCTTGAGGCCGCGTTTAACCGCTTGCGCAATCAAGCCGCTATGCAAGAATGCCGGCACTTAGGGAAAAAAACCCCGTGTGCGCAGGATGGCGTCTGCCGCAACTACGAATGCCATGCCCCCGAACGCCAATGCGGCAAAGTGTTAATTATCGAGAACGAGAAAATCCCCGGCCGGATGACGGTGGTGTTGATCGGCGAAACACTGGGATTTTAGCGCCACAACACCGTCAATCGTCCACTTCATAACGCTTCCACTGTTCTTTCGGCCGGATCTTGCCATCCCAGCCGATTTGGTCCATATCGCTGAAAAATTGCAGGCGGTTGCCTTCCGGATCATCGAATTCGAAGGTAAAGTTGCCGCCGGGGCCCTCGTGCTTGATCTTGCCCAGAAGTTTGACGCCCTTAGCTTCCAAATATTTTTTTAACTTTTTGAGCTCGTCCAGGTCCGCTACTTCCACGGCGATCTGCTGTAACACCTTGGCGCCCTCGCCTTTCTTCTTTTCTTCCTCGGACATCGGCGCCAGCACGAAACTATGATGGTCGTTGCCGTAACGCAGAAATATCATGCCGCGCTCGTTGATATCGGAGATCTTAAACTCTAAAGCATTGGTATAGAAATCGGTCATCTTTTTAATATCGCGGCAATAAAAACCGACATGGCCAATCTTTTGGATACGTATCATGGTTTTCTCTCCTTCTTAAGGTTTATTCGGCGATGGTTCCGCCGCATCAGCAACTTGCAATGCCCGTTCGTAAAAACGCGGATCGTAATAGCGCATGGGTTCGGTAAGGTTTTTTTGCGGCCGGCCGAATTCACTGCGCAGCTTCAGCACGGTGCGCACGCCATCGAGGTCGATGGCCGCCTTGCGCGAAAAACCGCTCTGCTCGGATTGCAGCAGGTCTCTATAACTGCGCTCGGCGTTTGCCTGCGTCATTTGCGGTAAATTCCTTTGCAGAACGGCAATGGCCTCAGTCCGGTTGGCGGGATCGTACAGCCAATCGACCGCGGCGACGAAGGCGCGAATATAACCGACCAGTTTCGCTTCATTAGCCACCGCCCACGCGCGCCGGGTAGCGCCTACTGAACCCTGGTAATGAGCGATGATATCGCTCGAACTCGCCAGCCGCCTAAACCCCGCGTTCTCCGCCATAATATCGAACGGCGCGTTTAATAACGTGCCGGCGTGTTTCTTTTCGCCTAGCGCCTCCCAGCGCTGGCTGCTGCCGCCGGCGCTGACCAGTTTATAATCCTCCGGCTTCAGGCCGCCTTGGCGCAACATCTCCATTAACAGGAAGGCGTAACCGGTAGTGAGCGCGTCGACCGCAAGTTCGCGGCCCTTAAGATCGGCGAAACTTTTTATATCAGGGGTCACCATCAGATTAAAACGGCCGCCGCTATTGACGCCCAAAAACGCGAACAGATCCGGTTTGCGATCGACCGTAACCTCCCCCTGTCCCTCTTGATAGGCAATGACGTTGTCGATCGCGGTCATGCCGATATCAAATTTTCCCGCGATCAGATTGGTAAGCTGGAATACCGAGTTGGGGGTCGAGGTCAATTTAACTTCGATGCCATTCCGGGCAAACAAGCCTTTTTCTTGCGCAACAAAAATGGGCCAGTTGGAACCACCGGAAAACCCAATCACGCTGACAGGACTTAATGCTTGCGCTGATAAAGCGGGCGCCAGTGGCGCCGCCAACGCCAATAATAAAACTCCGGTAAATGTTCGCCGCATTATCCTTCTCTCCCTCCAAATTTTATTGTTTGATAGTATCCAGCTTTTCCTACGCCGGCAAGCATCACGTCATTTAGTGCGGGGTTCAACCAAAATGCGTAGTTGACTTGATTACTGGTAACGGTGATAGCATCGCAGAGGGAAGGGGAAGAACCATTGAAGCGCCTATTAAAAAACCTTAAACAGCTTAAGAGAATTTCTTCAACAATAATCCTTGTTGCTATTCTCCTACCTGCTCATTTCTTCAATCTCGTAAACGCGGATAGCCCAACCAATCGTGATATTTATCTTTACCAAGGTGCGGATCGCGCCCAGCGCCTGATCGCGGGCGCTCAAAAAGAGGGTGCCATTAATCTGTATTGTGTGATGGGGCTAGAGCAGATGAGCGTAATCACGCAAGCGTTTGAGAAGAAATATGGCGTGAAGGTTAATATATGGCGATCCAGCTCGGAAAACGTGCTGCAACGGGCAATAACCGAAGCGCAAGGGAAACGGTTTGACGTGGACCTTTTGGAAACCGGCGGCCCGGAACTGGAGGCGCTGCATCGCGAGAAACTATTACAACAAATCAAATCGCCTTATTTCCAGGAATTAATACCGCAGGCGATTCCATCGCATCAGGAATGGGTTGGAAATCGCATCAATATTTTTGTGCAGGCTTACAATACTAATAAAGTGAAAAAAGAAGAGCTGCCTAAGACTTATCAAGAGCTGCTCGATCCCAAATGGAAAGGCCGCCTGGGTGTGGAGGCGGCCAACCTGGACTGGTTTAGTACCTTGGTGCGTGAATTAGGCGAAGAAAAAGGACTGCAATTATTCAAGGATATCGTCGCTGCCAACGGCTTATCGGTACGCAAAGGCCATCCGATTTTAGTGAGCCTGGTGGCCTCGGGCGAGATTCCGCTTGCTTTAGCCACCTATAGTTATTTTGTTGATAAGTTAAAAAAAGAAAAGGCCGCGCCGATTGACTGGTTTATCATACCGCCGGCGATCGTGCGCGTGACCGGCGTTGGCGTCGCCAGGAAAGCGCCTCACCCCTACGCCGCCCTGTTATTTTACGACTTCATGCTCAGCGACGCGCAACCTATATTGTCAGAATTAGGCATTACGCCGGCTAGTAAAAAGCTGAAAACCTATCCCAATAACCTGCCGATGAAATTCGTCGATCCAGCAATTTTTCTCAACGAGCAGGCCAAATGGACCGAGTTATATGAACGAATTATAGTGAAGCAAGGGGCGAAATGAGAAACCGACTTGCCTGTAAAATTTATTTGATCGCGGCTTTACTGATAGCGGGCACCCTCATACCTGCCTTCTCGCAAGCGGATAAAGTTTCGCCTCGGATAGCGGAAATCGCCGATTATCAAGGTAGCGACCGTGAACAGCGTTTGCTCGCGCAAGCCAAAAAAGAGCAGAAGCTGGTGTTGTACACCAATATCGGCGCCGCCGATATAGAAAAAATCACCGCCGATTTTGAAAAACGCTATGGTGTCAGAGTAGACGTTTGGCGAGCGGGACCGGACAAGGTTTTGCAAAGAATTGTATTGGAGGCGTCTGCTAATCTTCATAAGTTTGATGTGGCGCACG
>DATGVQ010000053.1:0-45885 GCA_035300145.1 Acidiferrobacterales bacterium
TGGATTCCCGCTTGCGCGGGAATGACGATCTATTCGAGATGTGTAGATACCTATGCCCTCCGGGGAGAGCGAAGCGAGGGGGGCGAAGCCGGTGGGGATGAGGGGCGCGGTCCACGAATGCGACAACGTCAGAATTACGTAATTTATTCATGGGGCACCACACTAGCTACATATCGATGGTCTGCTGCGTACCGAGATTCGTCCTGGTTGGAGAAGTCACCGGAGAGTTACAATCCCAGATAAGCGCGCCGGATTTCCGGGTCCTGAATCAATTCCGAAGCGACTCCTTCGCGCGTCAATAGTCCGGTTTCCAGCACGTAACCACGGTCTGCGATATCAAAGGCGGCAAAAATATCCTGTTCCACCAGCAACACCGTCATGCCTTTGTTGCGGATTTGTACCAGCACATCCAGGAGCCTGTCGACGATGACAGGGGCAAGCCCCAGACTCATTTCGTCGACCGCAAGCAATTTCGGCGCGGCCATCAATGCCCGGGCGATGGCGCACATCTGCTGCTCGCCGCCGGACAGGCTTCCGGCGAGTTGACCGCGTCTCTCATGGAGCAAAGGAAATAACGCATAGACCTCATCCTGGCTGCGTCTCACCGCGACTTTGTCGCTTCGACGGTAGGCGCCCATCAGAAGATTTTCCTCAACCGTCATCCGGTCAAACAACTGCCGGCCCTCGGGCACATGGACGAGCCCCAAGGCGAACACTTGTTCCGGGGTGAGGTCGCCTAGCTCTCGCCCGGAGAACTCCACCTGCCCCTGGAACGGAATCACCTTGGAAATGGCCCGCAGCAAGGTTGTCTTGCCCGCGCCGTTGCTGCCCACGAGTGCGACAATTTCCCCTTCCCGAACGTTGAGATCGATGCCGCGAAGCACTGGCATGCCATAACCGGCGTGCAACTGGTGAATCCGCAGCAACGCCTCGCTCATGCCCGTCTGCGTCCGAGATAGGCTTCAATCACTCGTGGATCATTGAGTATCACGTCGGGCGGACCCTCGGCGATTTTGCGCCCGTAATTCAGTACGATGACGCGGTCGGACAAGCTGTGGATGGCCTTCATGACATGCTCGATGACGAGAATGCTGATGCCCGCCGCCCGCACTTTTTTAATAATGGCGATGACTTCATCGATCTCCGCGTGGTTGAGACCCGCCATCACCTCGTCCAACAACAGCAAGGTCGGCTTCATGGCCAGGGCCTTCGCCAGCTCCAGGCGTTTGCGGTCGGGTCCGCCCAACGCGTCGGCGCGCTGTTCGGCACGGTGCGCGAGATCGACAAACTCCAGCCGCTTTAAGGCTTCGGTACGCGCGACTTTGAGCTCCCGCTGTCCGCCGCCAGTGCCGCGAATAAGGCGCCCACGGCCACATTATCGAGCACGGTCAACATGGGGAATGGTCGCGCGATCTGGAACGTGCGGCCGATTCCGAGCCATGCGCGTTTATGGGCGGGCATTCCTTCTAAGGCGGTGCCGTTGAACGCCAGCTCACCCTTGGTTGCTCGCAATGTCCCGTTGATGAGACTCACGAGCGTGGTTTTGCCGGCGCCGTTGGGGCCGATCAGGCCTAGAATCTCATTACGCTGCAATTGAAAGCTTACGTCTTCCAGCGCGGCCAGGCCGCCGAAGCGCTTAGTGAGATTGCTGGCTTCCAGGATCGGGTCCATCGTTCGCCGTTAGAGCCGGTTGCGCCGGACGTTGTCGCTGAAATAACGCCAGCCCGCCTGTTTGTAGCGAAGGGCAAGATCCGCGAGTCCCCGCGGCATGAACACCACCGCCGCCACGATCACCAGGCCGAAGAATAGACTGGCGATGCTCGTGATCTCGGTGGATAGGATTTCGGAAATCCCGGAAAGCAAAAAAGCGCCGACCACCGGCCCGAAGATCGAACCCGGGCCGCCGAATACGGCCATGATGATCATCTTGACATTGAGCGAGATGTCGAATGAACTCACCGGATCGATGAAAGTAATCCAGTAGGCGTGGATGCCGCCGGCAAGTGCTGTGAAAAACCCGGACAAGGTGAAGGCCATGACCTTATATCGGGTGGTATCGACGCCCATCACCGCCGCCGCATCCTCATTTTCGCGGATGGCGATAAGGCCAAATCCGAAACGGCTGCGGGATACCCAGGCCACGACCAGCGTGACGGCAACCAACAGCCCCAGGGCCAGTTCGTAAAAAAGCGCATCTTGCTTCAACAACGGCAAGACGATGCCGATGTTGCGGCCCGCGATGTCGAGGTTGGAGAAAATGGCAGTCATCACCTGCGCCAGCGCGAGGGTGGCAATGGCGAAGTAGTGCCCGCGCAACCGCAGCACCGGGAACCCCAGCAGAACGGCGAAGACCATCGCGAGTAGTGCCCCGATGGCCAGGCCCATTCCGAATGGGAGATGGAACTCGGTCATGGCGATGGCGGTGCCATAACTCCCCAGCCCGTAAAACACCGAGTTACCAAAGGAAGCATAGCCGGTATAACCGCCGATGATGTTCCAGCTTTGCGCCAGGGTAGCGAGCAGTAGGGTGCTGACACCGAACTGCACAAGGGTGGGTGTGCCCAGCCAAGGTAGCGCCGCCAAAAGCGCCAGCACGATGACCGCGACCAGCCAGCGCATGGGTGTTTTCATGCGGTTCTTCCCAGCAATCCCTGGGGCCGTAAGATAAGGACCAGCACTAGGATGCCGAAGCTCGCGACGTCCGTGTATGTGGGTCCGACATAGAGAGAAGTTAACGATTCCACCATCCCTAAGAACAAACCGCCTACGAACACGCCCCAGGGATTCTCTAATCCGCCGACGATGGAAATGGCAAAGGACTTTGCGGTTAGACTCCCACCCATGTAAGGATTGACTTGCGAGACGACGCCGTAGAGGCTGCCGGCGGCGCCGGCGAGCGCCGCCCCGAGGGCGAAGGTGAGGGCGTAGATGCGGCGGGGATCAACTCTGCCCGTAGATTGCGATGACATTCCCTTTCTGCACCTGGATCACGGTTTGCGGAAGGCTGATCTGGCCTACGTCGTTGAACTGGATACGGCCATATAAACTCTCGAAATTTATCTTGGCGATGGTGTCCCGTACTTTCTGCGGATCAAGCGTACCGGCGGCTTCAATCGCTTTAGCAAACGCCTCTACATCGGCCACAGCCGAAGCCGCATGATAATCCGGATCATAACCGTGCTTTGCCTTGTACGCCGCGGCAAATTCTTCGGCGTTACCGAAGTATTCGTCCTTGAGGCTCGCCGAAGGCAGCCAGGATGTCATACCAAATGCATAGTTGGCATCATTTCCCAAGGCTTTGCGGAAATCCGCACTCGGTACGCCGACGGTAAAAGAATAGAATTTGGGGCTCACGTCCAGGCTTTTGGCCTGACGGATGAAGTTGAGGATCTCGGTCTCGTGGCCCGCTACCAGCACCGCGTCCGGCTGTTGTGACTTAAGGCGGGAAAGCAGCGAATTAAAGTCAGTGCTGTTGGTGCTATAACGCTCGTTCAGTACCAATTTAAAATCGGTCTTGGCCAACTGCTCCTGGGTGCCTTTGGCGACGGCTACATCGAAGGCGTCATCGGCGAAGAGCAGCGCTACCGTCGTGGGGGCGGGATTGAGCTTGCTCATGGCCTCGATGGTGCTGGAAAAATACAGGCTCGCCACCGGCAGAGTGCCGAAGATATATTTGTAGCCGCGGCTAAAAATCTGATCCGATGCACCGCCACCTTGAATCATTGGCACTTGGTATTTCTCTGCGACCGACGAGTCGGCCAGGGCATAGTCACTGGCAAACGGGCCAAGGAGAAAATTGACCTTGTCCTGAGTCAGTAACTGTACGTACTGCCGGACGCTCAGGTTAACGTCGGACTGGTTATCCAGAAGCTTTAAGGCGAGTTTATATTGGGTGTTGCCGACTCTAATGCCGCCCTTAGCGTTAATTTTCTCGATGGCGAACTCATAGCCATCCCGATAATACCGGCCGGTATTTGCAACCGGTCCCGTAACCTGGACCGAGGCGCCCAAGGTGATAGTATCCGCGGCCACCGCTGCAGCACACAATGTGCCGATCAATCCTAACAATAACTGTTTCATTTTGACGCTACTCCTTAAAAATGTGCAAAGAAATGACGAAACCTCCGGCATCCTTTTACGCAGGAGGTCTGCCCCGTTTCCGCAAGCCGAACGGCTTGTGGATCCACTCACGTAATGCGTATTTTGCAGCTTATCATGTACGCGCCGTTTGGAACGATCTTTTCCGAAGCGGTCGATGTTCGATTGGCTGTTTTCTGCACCACCCGGGGAAATGCCGGACCATCGATCTACGTGTGGCCGAGGTAGTGCCTAAGCGCCCCTGACGCGCGTATTGTGTGCCAGATCGATATATAATTTCAACTTGACCAAGCGGCACTTTCTGCGCTGCGCTTTCCTGCTCCGCTTGAAAGCCGGGGCCGGCCCGCTCGGCGGGAGGAAGATCCACTGGACCTTCCTCATCATATCGCCTCGCCCCCATGCCGCAGGAACCTCTGACTAAGTCAGAGGTTCCTTAATTTTTCCGGCGGCGCTTTGCGCATTTCTTTTCGCCGCCTAAAATAGGGATACTGTTATATAAAGTGGAGCACGTCGATGATATGGCGGAAGAGATCCTTAAGCGTCGTCCTGTTTTTATTATTTGGCGCTCTTTCAGGCCCTGCG
Source organism: Acidiferrobacterales bacterium (assembly GCA_035300145.1). Classification (GTDB taxonomy): domain Bacteria; phylum Pseudomonadota; class Gammaproteobacteria; order Acidiferrobacterales; family DATGVQ01; genus DATGVQ01. Next base: position 4,681 of record DATGVQ010000053.1, read on the forward strand.
CCGGCGGCAGCCATCCCCGACCCCCTCAAACCACTGCACGTGATAAGCCGTTTGGGATTCGGCTCCGATCCAGGGCAAGTAGAGAAAATCCAAACCATGGGGATCGAAAAATACATCGCGGCGCAGCTTGCGCCCGACTCCATTCCCGAGTCGGATAAACTGACGCGGCAATTAAACGAGCTCAAGACCTTGGGTTTGAATCCGGCGCAGCTATTTCAAGAATATGGCCCGCCGCGAGCGATGCGCGGACAGAAACCCGACCCGGAAGCGATTAAGGCCGCGCGCGAACGGGCGCGCGCGATCGTACAGGAAGCCGCACGTGCGCGCCTGTTGCGCGCTATAGAAAGCCCGCGCCAATTGCAAGAAGTAATGGTGGACTTCTGGTTTAATCACTTCAATGTATTTGCCGACAAAGGACTCGACCAGCTCTGGGTCGGCGCCTACGAGCGGGAAGCGATCCGCCCGTTCGCGTTAGGCCGTTTTTACGATTTGCTCTCTGCCACCGCGCATCATCCCGCCATGTTGTTTTATCTCGACAATTGGCAGAACACGGCGCCCAACAGTCCGGGGGCGCGCGGCAAATTACAGGGGGTTAATGAAAACTACGCGCGCGAGTTGATGGAATTGCACACGCTCGGCGTGAACGGCGGTTATACCCAAACCGACGTCGTCGCCTTAGCGCATATTCTTACCGGCTGGGGGCTACAGCGCCCGCAATCGCGCGCCAAAGGGTCACAGGGATTTTATTTCGACGCCAAACGGCACGATTTCAGCGACAAGATTTTTCTTAGCCGTCCAATCAAGGGCGGCGGCCTAGCCGAAGGCGAGGAGGCGCTGGCGATGCTCGCGCGTCATCCCGCCACCGCACGCCATATCAGTAACAAATTGGCGCAATATTTCGTCGCCGATGAGCCGCCCGCGGGCTTCGTCGAGCGTTTAAGCAAGGCTTTCATCGATTCCGATGGAAATATCCGTACCGTACTCAATACCTTGTTCCACAGCCCGGAGTTCTGGGAGCAAAGATATTACGGCCATAAATTTAAAACCCCCTATCACTACGTCGTTTCGGCGGTGCGCGCCAGCGGCCTGTCGGTTAACAACACCCAGCCGCTGAACGGAATTTTGCGCCAGCTCGGCATGCCGCTTTATGGTTGTCTAACCCCAGACGGCTATAAGAACACCGAACAGGCCTGGCTTAACCCGGACGCCATGATGCGGCGTTTAAGCTTCGTCACCGTGTTGGCGAACGGCCGTTTGCCGTTATCAAATCAAGAGACCGTCGGCCCGGCGGGCGTCATGTCTATGGTTAAACAGCCATCCGCGGAGACGCCATCCGTCGATGTTTTACAACTGACGCGCGCCTTACCCGGTCTTTCCGCGCAAACCCAGGCGGCGATTGATATTGCGCCGGCATCCTTGCGCGCCGCATTGATGCTCGGCAGCCCGGAATTTATGCGTTACTAAAAGGTTAAGGAGCACAATCATGAACCGCCGCTTGTTTTTAAAAAGGTTGACCGCCCTGTCGGCAGTGAGCCTGATTCCGATCGGCCGTCTCGGCTGGGCGGCGAAGACCACCGAAGCCGCTAACAATAAACGCCTGATCGTGGTTTTCTTGCGCGGCGCGGTCGACGGTTTGAATGTCGTCATTCCTTATAATGAGCGCAATTATTATCTCGCGCGGCCGGGCATCGCCATTCCGCCGCCGGCCAGCGGCGCCGGCGGCGCGCTCGATCTGGATGGCCGGTTCGGGCTGCATCCGGCGCTGGCGCCGGTGTTATCTTTGTGGCGCGACCGCAGCCTGGCGTTTGTGCACGCGTGCGGCTCGCCGGATCCGACCCGCTCGCATTTCGATGCGCAAGATTACATGGAAAGCGGCACGCCGGGGATCAAATCCACGGCGGATGGCTGGATGAACCGCTTGCTCGCCGTCTTGCCGGGAGGCCATAGCTCGACCTCGGCGCTCAATCTCGGCCCGACCGCCCCGCGCATTCTGCAAGGCCCGATCGCGGTCGCAAATCTGCCGTTAACCAAAAATGCCGCGCAACCCATGCCCTTGGATAGGCCGCCGATCGGCAATGCCTTCGATCGTTTGTATGCTGGAAACGATCCGCTCAGCCTGGCTTATAAAGAAGGCCAGGCGATGCGTAAAAAGCTATTGGAAGAGTTGAAACAAGATATGCAAAGCGCCGATAACGGCGCACCTTCTGCAAACGGTTTTGCGGCGGAAGCGGATCGCCTGGCGCGCCTGCTCGTCAGAGATGCGGGCATCCGCCTGGTATTCATCGCCTTAGGCGGCTGGGATACGCATATCAATCAGGGCGCGGCCAACGGCCAGCTCGCCAACCATTTGCGTCCCTTAAGCGAGGGATTGATAACGCTGGCGCAGAGATTAGGTCCGGCATACGCGGATACGGTCATCATTGTCCTGTCGGAATTCGGCCGCACCGTGAACGAAAACGGCAATGGCGGGACCGACCATGGTCATGGCAATGTGCTATGGGTACTAGGCGGGCCCATCCATGGCGGCAAAGTGTATGGACAATGGCCCGGCCTGTCGCCGGAAAACCTCTATGAGGCGCGGGATCTCGCCGTCACCACCGACTTCCGCGAAGCAATCGGCGTCGTCGCCAAGCGGCATTTGAATGTCGATGATAAAAATCTCGCCCGGCTGTTTCCAAATTCAATCCAAAAAACAGTAAAGCTTGGCGGATTGATAAGCTGAGCGCGGATCCCGCGTAACTGACCGCGCGCCGGGATCGATGCCTATATAGGCTAAGTGAGATTTTGCAGCCAGCGGGTGTAGAGACGATCGGCAATGTCGCGCAGGCGCTGGATGCGTTCGTTAAGCCCTGCCGTCATCTCGCCTGCGCTTTGAATGGTCGCCGTCGGGCGCGCAACTGCTTTTGTACCCATTCGCGCCCATTCCCGCACCATCGGTGCAGTCATTTCTACATGGCATTGCAACGCCAAGGTTTTGCCGCTCACAAAGCCTTGATTGGCGCAAGCCGCGTTTTGCAAAATACGCGCGGCGCCGGGTGGAATCGTAAAAGTCTCCCCGTGCCAGTGGAATACTTCAAATTCAGAACCGAGCTCGCTCAGCCATACACGCGCCTCCGGGGTGTCAGCGGCCTTGACCTCGAACCAGCCGATTTCGCGCACGGGATTGGCGCTAACCACGCCGCCCAGGGCTTTGCTGATCAACTGGCCGCCAAGACAATGGCCGAGGACCGGTTTGTCGCCAGCCACCGCTTCACGGATCAGGTCGAGCGCCCGCGGAATCCAGGGTAGATCGTCGTTCACGCTCATCGGCCCGCCCATGAACACCAGGCCGGAAAATTCAGCTATGCTTGCGGGGAGAGCCTCGTTTTTATCGATTTTAATTACCCGATAGGGAATCGAATGACGCTCGAGAAACTCGGCAAAATAACCCGGGCCTTCGCCGGCCGCATGACGAGAAATCAATACTTCCATGCTTGGATTTTACCTTAAATCGCGCACCAATCCAGATTTCATGGGAATCTTGCTGGCGCTAGCGTTATTAGTCCCCTGCTGTGCCGATGCGGTAGATAAGATCAGCCTATTGGCGTTGTTTAAAGATAAAGCCATCTTCCAAATTGACGGCGCCCGCCGGCTTTTGCAAAGCGGACAGGTGAGCCCGGAGGGGGTTAAGCTGATAAGCGCCAATACGGAAGAGGCCACGGTCGAGATCGATGGCAAGCGCGAGGTGTTAAAGCTCGGCGTAGTCACAGCGGGCTTCAGCAGCACAGGTCAACCCAGTGTGACATTATGGGCGGATGGCAACGGTTTCTTTCATGCCGAGGGCAGTATTAATAATGTGCCGGTGAAATTTTTAGTGGATACCGGTGCTAATACCATCGCCATAAACAGCGCGCTCGCCCGGCGCATCGGGATCGATTACACCAAAGGCCAGCCGGGCACCGCCACAACTGCTTCCGGTTACGCACGCGTTTATGGTGTGGTGCTGAATGCGGTCAAGATCGGCGAGATTGTCTTGCATAATGTAAGTGCCGGCGTCATTGAAGGACAGCAGCCGGAGATGCCGCTGCTCGGCATGTCTTTTCTGAATAGTCTGGAAATGCGGCGCGACGGCAACCGGATGGAATTAATCAAAAGGTATTAATCAGAAGCGGGCGTTTGTGTTTTAGAGATCGAGCGGCTCGAAAAAAACATCCACCGACCCTGTCACTGAGGGCCGTTGCGGGTTGGGCACCTGGCAGGGGATCACCGTGACTGTGCAAGGACAGGGAGATTAAATATACTGTTTGCCATGATTAAAGAGAGCGCATGCAATCGCCCTATACTTGTTCCTCCAGAGGGGGAAAGGCGGGTGTTACTGCATTCCTGTTGCGCGCCCTGTGCCGCGGATATCATGAGTGAAATGCGCCGCTCGGGGATAGACTTTACCGTCCTGTTCTATAATCCCAACATCCAACCGGAAAAAGAATACCTCCTGCGGAAGTCGGAGAATATGCGCTATGCAGAGAAGCTAGGCGTCCCGTTCGTGGATCTGGATTACGACACTGACAATTGGTTTGTCCGCACCAAGGGTCTTCAATATGAACCGGAGCGTGGCGCGCGTTGCACGGTTTGTTTTGACATGCGTTTTGAACGCAGCGCCTTATACGCGGTAGAACAGGGTTTCAAGGTGTTCACCAGCTCCTTAGGTATTTCCCGTTGGAAAGACATGGAGCAGATTAATCGTTGCGGCGAAAACGCGGCGGCGCGTTATGACGGTTTGACGTACTGGACCTTCAATTGGCGCAAGGGCGGAGGCAGTCAGCGCACCATTGAGATCGCTAAGACCGAACGCTTTTATCAGCAGGAGTATTGCGGCTGCATTTATTCTCTGCGCGATAGCAATCGCCATCGCCTGGCAACTGGCCGAGGAAAAATAAAGTTTAGTGTTAAGTTTTACGGAAGGAATTAAAACACGGAAAAAGCTTCAGCGAGCCGTTCTTGCCTTATGTCAGAATCGGAGCCTCATTCAGGAATGGATTCTGGGAGCCTAAAGCTGACGCCTGATGCCGCCGTTTTGTCTTTTTGCACCAGGGCGTACGCGGAATGGTTGTGGATGGATTCGAAGTTTTCTGATTCTACAACATAAGCATCGATACGCTCGTCAGCGTTCAAGCGAGCGGCTACATCCCGCACCATGTCTTCGACGAATTTGGGATTGTCGTAAGCGCGTTCGGTGACGTATTTTTCATCCGGACGCTTCAGCAAACCGTAGAGCTCGCAGCTCGCCTCTTTTTCCACCATATCGATCAAGTCCTCGACCCAGACAAAAGTGTTAGGGCGAACAGTAAGCGTTACATGCGAACGCTGGTTGTGCGCGCCGCGGTCGGAGATCTGTTTTGAGCAAGGGCAGAGGCTGGTAACCGGCACCACGACTTTAATTGTCATGACACGTTTACCGCCCTTGATCTCGCCGGTGAAAGTCACCTGGTAATCCATGAAGCTTTGTACGCCGGAGACCGGCGCGGCTTTGTTGACAAAGTACGGGAAGGCCATCGCGATATGGCCGGCATCGGCTTCCAACCGCTCGCTCATCTCCACCAGCATGTCCTTAAAAGATTCCACCGAGATTTCCGGTTCGTGGTTATTCAAAATCTCCACAAAGCGCGACATGTGCGTGCCTTTGAAATTGTGCGGAAGCTCGACATACATATTGAAGTTGGCAATCGTGTGCTGCTCCCCCTGGCTGCGATCTTTGACCCGGATCGGGTGGCGGATGTCCTTAATGCCGACCCTGTCGATCGCAATGCGGCGGATATCGGCGCTGCTCTGGACGTCAGCAATGTCGTTCACCGTCGCTTCATAGTTTTTAGGTACGGCCTTCATTAAATTTCCTTTTGCCCTTGATAAACAAACTTGACTGAATTGGTCAAGTTTAGCCAAATTGTACTTTGTCGGCAAGGCTAAGGGGCATCATTTTAAGTATGCGGCGGCGAATACCGGCGCCATCCAAGCCGCATTCCGCCAGCATTTCCGCCGGGTTACCTTGATCGAGATAGCGATCCGGCAGGCCCAAATTCAGCAAATTAACCGTTATACTTGTGCCTGCCAGGAACTCGTTGACCCCGCTGCCGGCGCCGCCCAATACCGTATTTTCTTCGACTGTCACCAATAGGTCATGGTTCTGCGCCAGGTGCAAAACCATCTCCTCATCCAACGGCTTCACGAAGCGCATATTCACCACGGTCGCGTTTAACGACTCGCCCGCCTGTAATGCCGGCGCCAGCGTGCTGCCGAAAGCGAGGATCGCGACATGTTTGCCGCCGCGCCGCAGTTCCGCCTTCCCCACCGGCAACGCCTGCATGGGTTTTTGCACGGCAACACCCGGGCCGCTGCCGCGCGGGTAGCGCACCGCGCTGGGGCCATTGAGGGTGTAAGCCGTATAGAGCATTTGCCGGCACTCGTTTTCATCCGCCGGGGCCATGACCACCATATTAGGCAGGCAACGCAGATAAGATAAATCGAAACTGCCGGCGTGAGTAGGGCCGTCCGCCCCCACCAAGCCGCCGCGATCGATGGCGAACACTACGGCCAAGTTTTGCAGGCTGACGTCGTGGATTAACTGATCGTAAGCGCGTTGCAGGAAGGTGGAGTAAATCGCCACTACCGGCTTGAGCCCCTCGCAGGCCAGTCCGGCGGCAAAGGTCAGGGCGTGTTGTTCGGCAATGCCGACGTCAAAATAGCGCTCCGGAAAGCGCTCGGAAAAAGCGACTAACCCCGAGCCCTCGCGCATGGCCGGCGTGATCCCGATCAGACGGGAATCTTGCTCGGCCATATCGCACAGCCATTCGCCGAACACCTGGGTGTAGGTTTTGCCGCTGGGTTTCTGCTCCATCTTGCCGGTGGCCGGATCGAACGGCGTGACGCCGTGGTAGACGCACGGATCACCTTCCGCCGGTTCATAACCCTTGCCCTTGCGCGTGACCACGTGCAGCAAGCGCGGGCCCGTTGACTCGCGCATGTTGCGCAAGGTTCTAATCAATACATTTAAATCGTGCCCATCGATCGGGCCGATGTAATTGAAGCCGAGCTCCTCGAATAAGGTGCCCGGCGTCACCATGCCTTTTACGTGTTCTTCGACCCGCTTCGCCAGCTTCCAGACCGGCGGCAGGGTGCTTAGCACCGTTTTGCTGCCCTCGCGCATGCTGCGGTAGAACCGGCCGGAAAGAATGCGCGCGAGATAATTCGACATGGCGCCGACGTTGGGGGAAATCGACATGTCATTGTCATTGAGGATGACAAGCAGGTTCGCGTCCATATTGCCGGCATTATTCAAGGCCTCGAACGCCATGCCGGCGCTCAATGCACCATCGCCAATGACGGCGACGACATGGCGGTCGGAACCGGCGCTGGCCGCAGCCACCGCCATACCCAAGGCGGCGCTGATCGAAGTGCTGGAATGGGCCACGCCGAAAGTGTCGTATTCACTTTCATCTCGCTTCGGGAAACCGGCCAGCCCGCCTTTTTTGCGTAAGGTCGGCATGCGCTCGCGCCGGCCAGTTAAAATCTTATGCGGATAGGTTTGATGGCCGACATCCCAGACCAGGCGGTCTTCCGGCGTATTAAATACATAATGCAGGGCGATGGTAAGCTCGACCGTGCCGAGGCCGGCCGCTAAATGACCGCCGGTCTTGCTCACGCTTTCGATGAGAAACTGGCGCAATTCATGCGCAAGTGTCGGCAGCTCCGCTTCCTTCAGTTTGCGTAGGTCTTGCGGCCAATCAATTTGGTAAAGCAACGGGTATTTATTTTGCGCCAGCATTTAGTGCGTCCGGCTGATAATATAATCAGCGATATGGGCCAGAGTTTTGCCATTATCGCCTAAACGCCGCAGGCTTGCGAGCGCCATGGTGCGGAGCTCCGCAGCCTTGGCCTTGGCTTGCGCCAGTCCCAATAGCGCGGGGTAGGTGGGTTTACCGCGAGCTTGATCGGCGCCGCTGGTCTTGCCCAGTGTTTTTGTATCGCCTTCCACATCGAGGACGTCATCCATGATTTGAAATGCGAGGCCGATACAACGTGCATAAGTCGTTAAATCTTCCAGCACTTGGGGTTCTGCATCGGCGCGCGCTAACGCGCCCAACAATACCGAGGCACAGATCAAAGCGCCGGTTTTACGCCGGTGCATATCTTCCAGTTCGCTTAAGGTCAATGATTTCGCCACCGCTTCGAGATCAATTGCCTGGCCGCCGGCCATGCCTTGCGAGCCCGAGGCCTGGGCCAACTGGGCGATCATCTGTAGCCGGCTTTGCGGCGCAAGCCGGGTATCCTCGGCCAGAATCTGAAACGCCAAGGTCTGGAGAGCATCGCCGACGAGCAGGGCGGTGGCCTCGTCGTAAGCTTTATGGCAAGCCGGTTTGCCGCGGCGCAGGTCGTCATTGTCCATGCTCGGCAGATCGTCATGCACCAGCGAATAGCTATGGATGAGTTCCACGGCACAGGCGGGCGCATCCAGGCGAACGTCCTCCACACCCAGGGCTTCGCCGGTGGCATAGACCAAACAAGCGCGGATACGCTTCCCGCCATTAAGGGTCGCATAGCGCATGGCTTCGTGGAGCCGCCGCGGGATCGTGGCGCCCGGGAGATAGCGGATTAATGCTTGCTCCACGCGCGTCCGGTAACGGCGCAAGGCTGCACTAAAGGAATGGACTGCCGGCAAGGACACAGACTTAATCTTTATTATTTGTTGGGGCAAAAGGCTCAGTACTAAATCCGTCGTTTTCCTTAATGAGTTTTTCTACGCGCTGCTCAGCCTCCTTAAGGCCTTGTTGACAAGTACGGGTAAGTTCAATGCCGCGTTGAAACGATTTCAACGCCTGTTCCAAGCTCTGTTCACCGCTTTCCATTTTCTCTACCAGTTTTTCCAATTCGGCGAGGGCGGCCTCAAAGTCCGGTATTAAGGTTTTTTTAGACACAAAATCTCCACAAGAAATAGAAGAACATCGAGGCGCTAAACTAACGCAGGGTTAAACCGGGGTCAAATGCCTTGAGATTTAAGCGTAAATCAGCCGGCGAGCTCGCCTTTTCTCAAAAAACTCTTGACATAGTGTTAAAATTACACTAGGTTTGTGTAAAACTTACACTTATTGTAGTGATGGCTTATTGTTACGAACAGCCGCGTCCTAGAGTGACTACAAGTGTGGTTATTTTTACCATCTTGGACGATGAATTAAAGCTGCTGTTAAGCAAGCACAGCAGCGGGGCCTATCAAGATCTTTGGGTGTTGCCGGGCGGTTATGTCGGCATCGAGGAAGAACTCGAAGCCAATGCGGTGCGTGAGTTAGCGGAAGAAACCGGTGTCCGGGGCGTCTATTTAGAGCAGCTTTATACCTTCGGCAGGCCGGATAGCGACCCGGAGAAGTGGGGCATCAGCGTGGCTTATTATGCCCTCGTTCCCTCCGATCGCTTGCAGATAAAACCGGCGACAGGGACGCACGCGGTAGCATGGTTTGCGCTGGGCGAGTTACCGCCATTAAGTCCCGAGCATCAAGGAATCGTCGCGTTAGCGCAGCAACGGCTGGCGGCTAAACTGGACTATTCGACCATCGCTTTCCAGTTTATGCCGGAGAAATTTACCTTAAGCGAATTGCAGACGGTTTATGAAATTATTCTGCGCGAGCGGATGGACAAGCGCAATTTCCGCAAATGGGTGCTGGCGCTGGAACGTATTGAAGATACCGGCGAAGAGCGGCGCAACGGTGGTCGCCGTCCCGCGCGTTTGTATCGCGCCAAGTTTCCCGGCAAGGTCGAGATTATCAAATAAAAATTTACCGCAACTTGGACTAGCAGAGATGAATTATGAGCCGAGTTATGCACATACCGGTAGTTGATGAAAAGCGAGTTGCCATTGCGGCGGCCTTTGCTTCGGCATCAATCCCGCCACGCCCCACTGCTGTTGAGCGCGCCGAGTTAATTGAGCGCATTCAAAAAATGTTGCAGGAGCAAGATGCGGTATTAGTGGCGCATTATTACACCGATAAGGATTTACAGGATTTGGCCGACGAGACCGGCGGTTATGTTTCCGATTCCTTGGATATGGCGCGTTTCGGCAACGAACATCCGGCCCAGACGTTAGTAGTGGCGGGTGTGCGCTTTATGGGCGAAACCGCGAAAATCCTTAACCCGGAAAAACGTGTGCTGATGCCGGATCTCGCTGCCAACTGCTCACTGGATCTGGGCTGCCCGGCGGATGAGTTCAGCGCCTTTTGCGATGCGCACCCGGATCGCACCGTAGTGGTGTATGCCAATACCAGCGCGGCGGTTAAGGCGCGCGCCGATTGGGTGGTCACCTCCAGTATTGCGCTTGATGTGGTAGAACATCTGAAAGACAAAGGCGAAAAGATACTCTGGGCGCCGGATAAGCACCTGGGTACTTATATTCAGAAGATGACCGGCGCCGATATGTTGTTATGGCCGGGCTCGTGCATTGTGCACGACGAGTTCAAGGCCGGTGAGTTGAGAAAATTAAAAGAACGATACCCGGATGCCGCGGTGTTGGCGCATCCTGAATCGCCCGCGAGTGTGCTCGCGATCGCCGATATCGTGGGATCGACAACCGCGCTAATTAAAGCGGCAAAGAATATCGACGCCAGGAAAATCATCGTCGCCACCGACCACGGTATTTTTCATAAAATGAAACAGGCGGCGCCGGGAAAAATCTTCCTCGAGGCCCCGACCGTGAACGTCGGCGCCAGCTGCAAAAGCTGCGGCCATTGCCCGTGGATGGCGATGAACGGCTTGCACAACTTGGCGGAGGTGCTGGCGAGCGGACAAAACGAAATCTTTGTAGAGGAGGCGATCCGCCGGAAAGCCGTGGTTTCCATTAATCGCATGATGGAATTTGCCAAGCAGCGGCTGGGCACTCATGTGCGGGGCAGGGGGAATGCTTGATGCGAGGCGAAACCCAAAAAAACCTAGGGAAATCAGGCTTTGCTTAATGCCACGACTTCCTCATACAGCCGCTCCGGAATCTCGACGCCATGTTGGCGGCTGCTTACCCGATTTTTATGCCGCCGCTCGCCGGGCAAGCGCACATCCGGTTCGGCCAGCATCGCGGCGATTAGCGTTTCGACGCGTTCGAAGTAAATCTCATGGCCGGCAAGCGCCCCCGGGTCGATGACCAGAAAGACTTGGCCGATACGCATAGGCCCGCCGGTTTCAGAAAAAAAGGATTCCACCTGAAAGCTTAGTGCCGCGCCGGTGAGGGCAGATACCAGTATTTCCACCATTAAGGCCAGCATCGCTCCCTTGACCCCGCCGATAGGCAAGAAGCCGCCCCGCAATGCGGCGTTGGCGTCGGTGGTTGGGTTTCCATGTTCATCGACCACCCATCCTTCGGGAATGGGTTGCCCTGCTTGCGCCGCCAACATAATCTTTCCGCGCGTCACTGTGGTAAGTGATAAATCGATAATAATGGGTGCAGCGTTTTGGCGCGGAAACATCGCCGCGATGGGATTGGTGCCAAAAACCAGTTTGCGTCCACCCCAGGCCGGCATAGCTGGGGGTGAATTGCTAAACGCGAGTCCCACCATGTTTTGTTCCGCTACCGGCATTAAATGTATTGCCGCGGCGCCGAAATGGTGGCTGTTGGCGACGCCGCAGAAGGCGACGCCATGCGCGCGCGCGTGCTTAATCGCCTCATCTACCGCCAAGGCGCAGGCTTCAAACGCCAGACCGTTGTGCGCATCGACCAGGCAAGCGCCGCCTTTGGCCCGGACGATCCGCGGCACCGCCTTGCCGTCCGCGCGCCCATTGCGCAAATGTGCGGCGTAATACGGTGCGCGCGAGACACCATGACTGGCGAGGCCTTCCTCTTCCGCAGCAATGAGTGCACGCGCAGTCGCCGCGGCCATGGAAGGGGAAGCACCGGCGGCGGTTAATGTTTTGGTCACAAGATCGAAAAGCGTATCAAGCGAAATTTTCATGCATTTCTTCAAGAAGACATAGTGGTAGTAGTTTGCTTTTCCGGCACCAGCAGGTTGTTGAAAAAGTCCATCCATGGCCTTTTTCAACACGCAAAGCAAAAAGCGCGGTTTTTGCTTTGCTTCATTTTTCAAACACTTAGAGTGTTTGAAAAATGGCGGTATATCCCTATACCGCGCCGCAGGGTGCTGAAAAACGAGTTTTTCAGCACCCTGCTAGACTCCGTCCAGGCGCACCACGGGTAAAAACAACCGGGCGATGGGCGACTTCAAACCCTACATCGGTTTGCCGCAGGCAAGTATAGGTCGAGTGCGTCAACTCACTCGTTCTGGGAAAATCGGAACGATAATGGGCGCCGCGCGAGTCTCCCCGCGCCAAGGCTGCGCGGCGAACAAGCCCGCGCCGCCGCTGCCGAGTGTGAGGATATCGGTCTTAAGCCGCCTCATTCAGCCTTACATCGGTCTTGCGTAACTTTTGCATCACGATTACCACCAACATTAAACCGATGCCGATCCAGTCCAGCAGCGGTTTGGGATAAACCAGCAGGAGCCCCGCGATGATCAGTAATACCCGCTCCACGAGAATAGTGCGCTTGAACAACCAGCCTTGTACCCCACCTGCCAATGCCGCGATGCCAATCATGGCAGTGACGCTGGAGACAATAATATTCTCCAGCGAGCCCTTAAGCAGAATCCCCTGTCCGGCCGGGTCCAACACAAAAACAAACGGCACCAGGAAAGCCGGCATGGTGTATTTCCAGGATTGCAGCGTGGTTTTATAGGGATCACCGCCGGTAATAGCCGCAGCGGCGAAGGGAGAAAGCGCCGTGGGCGGCGAAACCTCCGACAACACCGCATAGTAGAAAATAAACATGTGGGCGGCAAAGTCGGGCACGCCTAGCTGGATTAACGCCGGCGCTGCGATCACGGCGCAGATGATGTAGGAAGCGGTCACCGGCACCGCCAGGCCCACAATCCAAACAATGAGCGAAGTGTAAATGGCGGTAAGCACGAGATTGCCGCCGGCGTAAGAAATAATGATGGCGCTGAATTTAAGTCCCAGGCCGGTGAGCGTTACGACGCCGACGATAATGCCGGCGGCGGCGCAGGTAGCGGCGACGTTGAGCACGCTGATAGAGCCGTTCGATAAGGCCTGTACCAACTTGCGCGGGACCAGCGCGGTTTCACGATTGAGAAAGCTCACCGCGTAAGCGACGACGGTGGCCCAGAAGACGGAAAGTACGGGTGAAAAGCCCAGGAGCATGAAAATGATAATGGACACCAGCGACAGGAAGTGAAAACCGAACTTGCGCGTCAACTGCCACAGCGTCTCGCTCTTGTCGATCTTGATATTTTTCATCGCGAATTTTTTCGCGTCGATCTCCACCATGATGAACAGCGCGAGGTAGTAGAGGCAGGTGGGGATGGTCGCCATGATGACGACATCAAGATAGGAAATCTTCAGGAATTCGGCGATCAGGAAGGCGGCCGCCCCCAGCACCGGCGGCGACAGGATCGCACCCAGCCCGCCTGCGGCGAGCAGGCCACCGGCGGCGTTTTTACTGTAGCCTGCTTTGGCAAGCATGGGATAAGCCACCGAACCGAGTGTTACGGTCGTTGCGACGCCGGAACCGGAAGGGCCGCCTAAAAGAAACGATGCCAGCACGACCGTGCGCCCGGCGCCGGCGGGCTTGCCGCCCATGGCGGCGAACGAGAAATCGATGAAGAATTTACCGGCACCGGAATACTGCAGGAATGCGCCGTAGATAGTGAACAGGATAATGAGAGTCGAAGAGACATCCACGGCGACGCCGAAAATCCCCTCCAACGTCATGTACATATGCCCGACCAGGCGCGAAATATCGTAAGCCTTATGTGTCCATGGTGCGGGTAGATACGGGCCGAGCATGGCGTAAGCGATAAAGATTCCCACCACGATAGGCATGATCAAGCCGGTGCTGCGGCGCGTCGCTTCCAACACCAGCAAAATCAGGGCGACACCGAATACCTCATCCCAGATATTGGGACTGGTATTGCGGTCGGTAAAATCATCTCCACCCCAAAGCGCATACACGATGGCGGCGACGCCGACCACGGCAAGCAGCACATCCCACCAGCGAATTTGGTTGCGAAAACGGGGCGACAAGGGAAACAGCAGGAACGATAGGAACAGCACGAAGCCGACATGAGCCAGGCGCAAAATCTGTGTCGGCACAATTCCGTAGGCGGCATAAAGATGGAATACCGACATGATCACCGCTACCGCGGTGATAAAAACCCCGGCCTTTCCCGTAAGCCGGTTGGCCGCCCCTTCCTCCTCCTCGATAAACTCTTCGGCTTTTTTCAGGGCCTCGGCGCTGATGACGACTTCTTCCGTCGGTGTTTTGTTTTGCTCGTTCTGGTTCATAGCTACCTTGTGAGACTTACCTATTTTTGATTGCATCAGTAGTTACAAAACCCCGCGCCATAAACGGAATGGGGCGATTCAAAAGTCGGGCTACTTGAGCTTAATTCCCTTTTCGGCGAAATATTTGATTGCACCGGGATGGAATGGGATGGGTGAGGCACTGTTGTTTTGATTTTCCAATAAGAAATTTTCCGCGTCTTTGTGCACCGCCACCATTTCGGGTTTGTGCTCGAATATGGTTTTGACGATGTTGTAAGCAATATCGTTGCTCATTTTTTCGTTGGCGACCAAAATATTCCATACATTGGCGTTGTGGTTGTCCTTTTCCATGCCGGAGTAAGTTTTAGCGGGAATCATGCTCTCGCTATACAATGGACCATATTTTTTATTCATCGCGTCCACCGCGTCGGCATGATCGAGGAGTTTTACTTTAGTGCCAGGCGTGGCGGCAAGATCGGATACCGCCGCGGTCGGTATCCCGCCAACCCAGAAAAACGCGTCGATTTTCCTGTCTTTGAGCGCGTTTACCGATTCCGCCACGCTCAAACGTTCGCGCTTGACGTCTTTATCTTTGTCGATCCCAACCGCTTCCAGCAGGCGAAACGCCATGAGTTCCGTGGCGCTGCCGGGCGCGCCGGTGGAAACACGCTTGCCTTTAAGATCGGACATTTTGTTGATGCCGGTGCCGTCGATCGTCACCACATGCATGCGGTTGGGATAAAGCACCATCAATGCACGTACCGGAATCTTATTAACCTTGAACTTGTCTTCACCTTTATAGGCGTCCCAGCCCGCGTCCGCCATGGAAAAGGCGACATCCGCCCGGCCGCTGCCGAGCAGTTTAAGGTTATCGACCGAGCCGCCGGTGACTTCCGCCGTAGCCTGGCAGCCCGGCACATACTTCGACAGCACGTTGGCCAGGCCGCCGCCCATGGGATAATAGACGCCGCCGGTGCCGCCGGTGGCGATGGAAAGATTGATTTTTTCTTGTGCGAAACCCGGCGCGGCGGCAACGGCCGCAACCATACTAAGCAATAAACTCAATAATATTTTTTTCATGTTTTCTCTCTTTTTTAAACTGGTTTAGTTAAAAAGATCCGAGCGGCAAATTTAGTTGATTTCCACAGGATCAAACAAGCAAAGCCGCTAGGGCGAAATGCTATGGAATTCAGCCTATAAGGGGCAGGACAGAAAGGCGGAATCGCATTCATTATGGATTCCTTGGATTAATGACGCGAGGTCCAAAGATGGTTTGGATCAAAATATCTACAAATCGCATAATCGCCCCGAGTTGTAAGAAGTAGAAACATCGAATCAACAAAAACGCCTATCCCGATTACTTGTTACAATAACGTGATTGGTTTAGAGGGTCAAACACGATGCCGAAAGGTTCCTCTGTTTCCAGTTGCGTTGCGCGCGTGCCGCTCGCACACGCCACTGCCTTTGCCATGCGCACTGTCAGCGCCGACAAACTTGTCAGCCTTGTCGTGGAAGAATTACTCGCGCCGCGGTTGATCTGGTCGAAGGGCTGTGGCAGGAAATGAAATGGCTTTCCAAGCCAGGCTAGATTTTACACCAAGGTTCGCGAGCGCTGCGGCGCGTCGCCCTTGTGCGTTTTGTTGCACTTCACGACAAAGACTGCCGGCTGTCCATGGCGACTAAACGAAAGCTCGTGGATTGCGTTGCCCAGGAGAGACCGCCTGGCCGCGTTTCTGCCACGAATTGTGCCTATGAACCGGGCGGTCTCTCCCTCACCCGGCCCTTCGGATCGCCTTCTCCCGGTGGGAGAGGGAAAGTCGGTGCGGCCTCCGGCCGCAGGTTCATAGGTAGGGGCATTATTCGGGCTTAATGCCGGCTGCCTTGACGATCGGCCACCACTTCTCGATCTCGGCTTTATGAAAGGCGCCGAGCCCCTCCGGCGTTTGCTGTTCGCGCGACGAAATCTCCTGGCCGAGGTTGTCGAGTCGTTGGTGCACAGTAGTGTCGGCCAGCGCTGTCACGATGGCGGCATTGAGTTTGGCGACGATGTCTCGGGGTGTGCCCTTGGGCGCCCAGATTCCGTACCAGACGGAAATGTAGAGCCCGGGCAGGCCCGCTTCGTCCACCGTGGGAATGTCTGGCGCAGCGGCCAGCCGCGTCCTCGCGGTGACCGCATAGGCTCGGATCCTTCCACTGCGCACCTGCGGAAGGGAGTTCGACGCTTGGTCGACCATGAATTCGATGTGTCCTCCGACCAGGTCCCGCAATGCTGGCCCGGTACCGCGGTAAGGTATGTACTGGAATTTAGTGCCGGTGGCGTTCTGAAAGTAGAGACCACCCATGTGCGACGCCGAGCCCACGCCGGCGGTTCCCAGCGACCCCTTATCCGGATTGGTTTTTAGCCACGCAATCAGTTCTTTCAGATCCTTGGCCGGCACAGCGGGATTTGCCACGATCAATAGAGGATTGGCGGCGATCATCGCCAGCGGCTCGAGATCCCTTAGCAAATCGTACTGAAGCGGGTAAATCGCGCCGTTGATGACATGCGTACCCCAATGGCCGATGCTCAGCGTATAACCGTCGGGTGCGGCGCGGGCGACTCGTCCCACGCCGATCGTGCCCGCCGCGCCGGTCGTATTGTCCACCACCACCGTCTGGTTGAGCGCTTTGCCCATTGGCACGGCGATGATACGGGCGATCGTGTCCGCCGGTCCACCCGCGGCGAAGGGCACGACCATCGTGATCGGTCGCGACGGGTAGCTCTGAGCCGCCACAGTAGAGACGCCGCCAAATGTGACGGCGAGAGCAAAGGTGACAAGTAGCGATTTCATCTTTTTTCCTCCGCATGACTATCGCATCCTAAGGCCCAACTTAAAATAGACACCAAAAGTGGCGTATAAACTGGCATCATTTGTCGTATAACCTGGAAATTTAAATAGTTATGGATAAATATCAAACCACCAATATTGGTGAAAAAAACCATCAGCCGCCAAAATTGCTTGATCAGGCGCGCGAACGACTACGTTGTCGTCACTACAGCAAACGAACCGCACGCGTTTACGTCGATTGGATTAAACGCGACATTAGACTCAATGTTATAGCTAAGCGCTGCGATAGAGCTTAGTCAGGACGAACTCCCGGTGCCCCAGCGCCTCCGCGGCGGTGAAGCGGCCGTTACAGGTGCGCAGCATGACTTTAAGCAACTCATCTCCCGCCTGATCCAAGTTCATTTTCCGTTGCAGCAGGCCGGAACAATCAAAGTCGATGTGTTCGCTCATGGTGCGCACGGTGCGCGGGTTAGCGGTGAGCTTGATCACCGGCAGGATCGGATTGCCGATGACGTTGCCTTGCCCGGTCGGGAAAAAATGCACGACAAAGCCGGCGGCTGCGCATAAGGTCACCATCTCGGCGGCGGCGGACGAGGAGTCCATGAACCATAATCCTTTCCCGGTCGGCGCCTCGGCGGGTTCGAGTATGCCGACGATCTTGCATTTTTTTCCGATCTTCTGAATGTTGCCGAGCGCTTTCTCCTCGATAGTGGTCAGCCCGCCGATGATATTGCCCTTGGTCGGCTGCGAATCGGTAAGGTCGTCAGTTTTATTGGCGACAATGAAATCGTTGTAGGCGCTCCAGGTCTGCATAAATTTTTCCGCGACCGCCGGGGTGGCACAGCGCGAAGCGACCAGGTCTTCACCGCCGGTAATCTCGGAAGTCTCGCCGAAGACCAGGGTCGCGCCCATCGCTTCCAATTTATCAAAGGCGCTGCCTACAGTGGGATTCGCCCCGCACCCGGAAGTCGTGTCCGACTCGCCGCATTTGGTGGACACCCACAATTCATCGATCGGGCAGGTAACACGCTGCAATTCCGACGCCCACTGCACGTATTCTCTCGCGACCCGGGAGGCGTCGGCGATAGTTTTGTGATCACCATTGAGCTCGATACTGAAGCCCTGCACCGGTTTGCCGGTTTTGGCGATGCCCTCCACCACGCGCTTAGTCCAGCCCGGTTCGATGCCGATGACCACGACCGCCGCCACATTAGGATTGGCGCCGGTGCCGATAATAGTGCGGAAATGCAGCTCCAGGTCGGCGCCAAATTGCAACCGGCCATAAGGGTGCGGGATCGCCATCGTACCTTTGATATTGTGCGCCACCGCCTCGCAGGCGGCATTGGATAAATCGTCCACCGGCAAAATAATCACGTGATTGCGCACGCCTACGCGGCCATTTTCCCTGCGGTAACCCGGAAATAACGGTGTTTTCATCTGCTACCACCTTTTCGTCTTGACGTTGTGCACATGCAGGTGTTCGCCGGTTTTGATCGGCGCGACCGTTTTGCCGATATCATGGCCATACTTGATGACAGTAGCGCCCTGCGCAAGATTCTTCAGCGCGAATTTGTGTCCGATCGGGATATCATTTTGCACTTTCATGTTGATGGTCTTGTCCTGATCCATCACCCAGCCCGAAAGCTCCTGCCCGGCCTTAATGCCTTCTACCACGACAACTCCTGCCGAGTCATTTTCATCGTGTACAACAAAATGAATCATTTCATCTCCTTAAAAGAAGTTTTTGGATTATGGATTGGCTTTGCTATAACAGGCGTGAACGATGGTAGATGGTAGCCGCGCGACCCAGACCAAGTCAATTGCACAGATTAGTGTATAGAAGGCCCAGGTAGCGTATATAATCCGGCAAATTATAAGCATAACCTGAGGATAACGCGATGCCGTTAAATAGCGTGTCTCCGCGCGCCGCTTCCACGTATTCAACGATAGGTCACCGCCGCCTTAAAATGGAAGAAGCTTAAGTGTCCACGGCGTTGCTTCTCATTCCGACGTTCGCATCGATCTTGTTCGGTGATGGCTTGCGCTGCCGGCTTTTGTTTCCGCCGCGGATGAGCGTTTTGATCCAGGTGCAGCCATGAGTGCATTACTAAAACCAAGCGAGGTTTCGCGCAGACTTCAGGCAATCGCGGCCACGGTCGACCGGGAGGCGTTGGCGGCGGAACTGGCGAAAGAGATACGAGGCGAGGTACGCTTCGATGACGGCAGCCTCGCGCTCTACACCATGGATGCCTCGAATTATCGTCAAGTGCCCCTTGGCGTGGTTATCCCGCGCGATGTGAATGACATCCTGGCAACCGTCGCCGTTGCCCGGCGATACGGCGCTCCAGTGCTCGCGCGTGGCGGCGGCACCAGCCTATGCGGACAAACCTGCAATGTCGCGGTAGTGATTGATACCTCTAAGTATTTAAACCGCATCCTGGAGATTGATCCAAATAAAAAATTGGCGCGTGTGGAACCGGGTGTCGTACTGGACGATCTACGGGATGCGGCTGAGCGGCACGGCCTGACCTTCGGGCCGGATCCGGCGACGCATAGCCGCTGCACCCTCGGTGGCATGATCGGCAACAATTCCTGCGGCACGCATTCGATCATGGCGGGGAAAACCGTGGAGAACGTCGAGGCACTGGAAATTTTGACCTATGACGGCTTGCGCCTATGGGTCGGAAAAACCAGCGAAGATGACCTGGAACGAATCGTCAAGACCGGCGGCCGCCAGGGTGAAATTTACGCCGGCCTAAAGGCGTTGCGTGACAAATACACAGATTTTATCCGCGCGGGATTTCCTAAGATTCGCCGGCGCGTCTCGGGTTATAACCTGGATCAGTTGTTGCCGGAGAACGGATTCAACGTTGCACGCGCGTTGGTAGGCACCGAAGGCACCTGCGTGCTGGTGTTACAAGCCCAGGCGCAATTGCTGCACAGCCCGCCCGCGCGCGCTCTCTTGGTATTGGGTTACCCGGATATTTATCAGGCCGGCGACGAGACTTCAAAAGTGCTGAGTTATGGTCCCATTGGTCTCGAAGGCCTGGACGAGCAGATCGTCGGCGCTATGCGCAAGAAAAAGTTGCATCTCAATGATCTTCCGCTGCTTCCGCGCGGTGCGGGCTGGTTATTGGTCGAGTTCGGCGGGGCTACCCGGCAAGAGGCGAGCGCGCGCGCCCACCGATTATTGGCGGCGCTCAAAACCGGTAGTCGGGTACAGGAGATGCGGTTGTTTGAAGACCCGGCGCAGCAGAAATGCGTCTGGGCGATCCGGGAGAGCGGCGCCGCCGCGACCAATTTTACCCCCGGCGAGCGTGAAACCTGGCCGGGTTGGGAAGACGCCGCGGTCGATCCAAACCATCTCGGCGATTATCTGCGCGACTTTCGCAAACTGCTGGATAAGTGCGGCTACAGCGCGTTGCTATATGGACATTTTGGCGATGGTTGCGTGCACGCGCGCATTACTTTTGACTTTCATACTGAAGAGGGAATAAAACAGTGGCGCCGTTTTCTTGAGGAAGCGGCGGATTTAGTGGTGCGTTATGGCGGCTCGCTGTCCGGCGAGCACGGCGACGGCCAGGCGCGCGCGGAACTGTTGCCGCGCATGTACGGTAAGGAGCTGATCCAGGCGTTCCGCGAGTTCAAGGCGATTTGGGACCCGGGAAACAAAATGAATCCCGGCAAGGTGGTTGACCCTTATCGACTAGACGAAAACCTGCGCCATGGACCCGATTATCGGCCGTTGCAGCCCGCGACCAATTTTTCATTTTTTAAGGATCAAGGGAGTTTCGCTACCGCCGTGGGGCGTTGTGTCGGGATCGGTATTTGCCGGCGCAAGCAAGGCGGTACCATGTGCCCGAGTTACCGTGCCACATTGGAAGAGCAACACTCCACGCGCGGGCGCGCGCATCTCTTGTTCGAGATGTTGCAGGGCGAATCCACGAAGCGGCTGTGGCGCAACCCGCATATCAAGCAGGCGCTCGATTTGTGCTTGGCCTGCAAAGGCTGCAAAAGCGACTGCCCGGTGTCGGTCGATATGGCCACCTATAAAGCCGAGTTCCTTTCCCACTATTACGCCGGCCGGTTGCGCCCGATCCAGGCGTACTCGATGGGGTTGATCTTCCGCTGGGCGCGGCTGGCGGCATTCCTGCCCGGGGGCGCGAATTTTTTTACCCAGACTCCCATGCTGCGGGATATCGTCAAGCTCACCATCGGCATGACGCGTTCGCGAAACATCCCG
Source organism: Acidiferrobacterales bacterium (assembly GCA_035300145.1). GTDB lineage: Bacteria > Pseudomonadota > Gammaproteobacteria > Acidiferrobacterales > DATGVQ01 > DATGVQ01. The sequence continues at coordinate 26,092 of DATGVQ010000053.1, forward strand.
GTATTCGCGCGCCAAACGTTTACGCAATGGTTCAAGCGTCGCGCCGCCGGCGATACCACTAAGCCTGCCGTCATTTTATGGCCGGATACCTTTAATAACCATTTTTATCCGGAAGCCGCGAGAGCGGCGGTGGAGGTGCTGGAGGCGGCAGGTTATCAGGTGCGGCTGCCGCGGCAGGTATTGTGCTGCGGGCGGCCGTTATACGATTTCGGCATGTTGGATCTCGCACGGCAAAAATTGCGCGAGATTTTGCACGGGCTGAAAGCGGATATCGCCGCCGGTGTACCCGTGATCGGACTGGAGCCGAGCTGCATCGCAGTCTTCCGCGATGAACTGCTTGATTTTTTTCCGGACGAACCCATGGCGCGCCGCTTGAGCCAGCAGGCATACTCGTTAAGCGAATTTCTTATCCAGAAAGCCGACTGGCATCCGCCGAAGCTGAGCGGCAAGGCTATTGTTCATGGCCATTGCCATGACAAAGCGGTGATCGGCATGAGCGATGAAACGCAATTGCTTAAAAGGCTCGGCCTCGATTACCACCTGCTCGACTCCGGCTGTTGTGGTATGGCCGGTGCATTTGGTTTTCATGAGGATCATTATGAGTTATCAATTAGAATAGGGGAGAAAGTATTATTGCCCGCGGTGCGCGGTGCCGGCACAGACACACTGATTATTACCAATGGCTTTAGCTGCCGCGAGCAAATCGCGCAAACAACACTGCGTCGGGCTTTACATCTCGCTCAGGTTTTGCAGATGGCGCTAACTCGGGTTTAAGGCAACACGTAGTGAACGAAAAACAAAAAATCGCCTGGTTCGTGTTAACGATTGCCGCCGGCAGCTTCGCCTTTACCTCCGGTATCCGCGCCATGGTGGGGATATTGATTCCACTGATTGAGCGCGATTTGGGCCATACTCGCGCCGCACTCTCTTCGGTTGCGTCGGCCGCGTTATTTTTATATGCATTCGCGCAACCCATTGTCGGCTGGGCGGTGCAACGTTATGGTTCGCGCCGGTTGATATTCATAGGCATACTCCTGATTATCATCAGCGGCATCGGCATGGTGTGGGCGTCATCGCTGGCCGCATTGCATGTATTCCTGGGGATTATTCCCATGCTGGGTTTTTCCGCCGCGGGTCTGATTCCGGCAACGGTGCTGGCGGCGCACTGGTTCGGCGCGCGCCAGGGCATGGCGACCGGTGTGGTGGTGGCAGCGTTGCCGGGAGGGCAAGCCTTGTTTGCCGCGCTCGCCGCGGTGTTATTGCTGCATCTGCCCTGGCGTGAGTCTTATTTTATTTTGACCGTGGCTCCGGCGCTGGTGTTGCTGCTGTTGGCGCTGTTCTTTTTGCAGGATCGGCCGGCGCCATTAGCGAGTGCGTCGAAGCCCGCTCCCGCTGCGCCTATTCGCCTAGTTGCCGCTAGCCGCAATTTCTGGCTGCTTGCCATCGGTTATGTGGCGTGCGGTGTGACCGACCAAATTATGCTGGTGCATCTGGTGGCGTTTCTGACCGGTCAGGGTTATTCCCCGGCCCGGGGCAGCGGCATGTTTTCGCTGCTGTCGCTGGCCGGGATTGTCGGCGCGGTGCTGGTCGGACTGCTGGTGGACCAATTTGAGGCGCGCCATATCCTTGCGTTTGTCTACGCGTTGCGGCTGGCGTCATACCCGTTTTTGTTTCTATTTGCCGGCACCCACCTGGAGCTGCATCTGATTTTCTTTGCGGTGTTATTCGGTTTGACCTTTATAGGCAACCTGCCGCCGGCCAGCGTGTTTATCAGGCAGGCGCATGGCCCGGCGAGTCTGGGGCCGATAATGGGTTGGCTTTCCATGGCCCATCACGTAGGCGGGGCCGCCGGCGTGTTGGTGGCCGGTATTCTTTATGAACGTTGGGGAGGCTATAACGCCTCGTTTATCGGCAGTATGGCGCTGTTGTCCATCGCGGTACTGGCGTCGCTGCAGTTGCCTAAAAAAGTCGCCGCCTATGCCCCGCAGCCGTAATTTATGACACACTATTTGTAGTTTGATTCTTTGCTTTTGCCTAAGGAGGAAACCCATGCCGCAAAGCTTTTCCCTCAAAGTAAATGGCGCTACCCGCACCGTTACCGTCGAAGCCGACACCCCGCTGCTTTACATTTTGCGCAATGATTTGGAGCTTAATGGCGCTAAATTCGGCTGCGGCCTCGCTCAGTGCGGTGCTTGCACGGTGGTCGTAGACGGCGCCGCGGCGCGGTCCTGTATTACTACGGTGTCTGCCGTCGTTAATAAAAATATCACCACCATCGAAGGGCTGGGCACGATTGCCAAACCGCATCCGCTGCAGAAGGCCTTTATCGAGGAACAGGCGGCGCAATGCGGTTACTGCGTCAACGGCATGATCATGACCGCAAAGGCGCTGCTGGATCGCAACCCTAAACCGACGCAGGCGCAAATCAAACAAGCGTTAGCCGGGAACCTGTGCCGCTGCGGCACCCACAATCGCATTGTGCGGGCGATTGCGCGGGCGACGAGGGAGGTGACAGTATGAAAAACTCCAGCGGCTTTAAACTTACCCGCCGTCAATTTATTAAAGGCACCGGCGCAGTCATCGTCGGCTTCAGCTTAAGCCGGATCCTGCCGGTGGCATTTGCGCAAGACGCCCCGCGCCTGCCCGGCAGCCTCAATACCAACCGCGCCCTGGACGGCTGGATCCGCATTAATCCTAATGGCACGGTCACGATCTTCACCGGCAAGGTGGAACTCGGCCAGGGAATTATCACCGCGCTCGCCCAGATCACGGCCGATGAGCTGGATGTCTCGCTCAATCGGATTGAGATGATTTCCGGTGACACCGGGCGCACGCCGAATGAAGGCGTTACCTCCGGCAGCCAGTCGATTGAGAATAGCGGGACCGCCTTGCGCTTCGCCGCCGCGGAGGCGCGCGCCATTTTATTGCAATTGGCCGCGACGCGGCTTGGCGTTGGCACCGATCAGCTCAGCGTGGATGACGGCGCCGTGACCGTTAAAGGCAGTCCCGCTAAGGTCACTTATTGGGAGTTGACGCGCGCGGGTATGTTGCAGCGTGAGGCTACCGCCAAAGTCAAACCGAAACCGGCGAGCGAACACAAACTAATCGGCAAGAGCATCCGGCGGCGCGATATTCCGGCGAAGGTGACCGGCGGCGCGAGTTATGTCCAGGACATGCGCTTGCCGGGCATGGTGTTTGGCCGGGTCGTGCGGCCGCCCAGTTATAACGCGGTGTTGGTCTCATGCGACGAAGCGGCAGTCGGTCAGATGCCGGGCGTAATCGCGGTCGTGCACGACGGTAATTTTCTCGGTCTTGCCGCCGAGCGCGAGGAACAGGCGATCAAAGCCAGGGAGGCATTGCGTAACAGCGCAGTGTGGAAGGAGACCTCTGATTTGCCGCCCGCCGGCAGGCAACTATACGAGCACTTAAAAAGCATGGCGAGCGAAGACACGGTGGTGAGCGAGAAAACCGCCGCGGCCAAGGATAATGCGGTCAAAACCCTGGCGGCAACTTTCACGCGTCCCTATCAGGCGCATGCCACCATGGGACCTTCCTGCGCGATCGCGCAAATGCAAAATGGTAAACTCACGGTCTGGACCCACAGCCAAGGCGTATTTCCGCTGCGGCGCGATCTCGCTAAAGCCCTAAAAATAGAGGAGAACCAGATTACCGCGGTGCACGCGGAGGGAGCGGGCTGTTATGGTCACAATGGCGCCGATGACGTTGCGCTCGACGCCGCGCTGATCGCACGCGCCGCATCCGGGCGGCCGGTAAAGCTGCAATGGATGCGCGACGATGAGTTCGCGTGGGAGCCATACGGCTCCGCCATGCTGATAAACCTGCGCGCAGGCCTTGACGCGAAAGGCAATGTCGTGGATTGGACGCATGAATTGTGGAGCCACACGCACAGCACGCGGCCAGGAGCGAAGGACGGCGTCAATTTGCTCGCTAGCTGGCATCTAGCCGGCCCGATGAAAGCGTCACCGCCGGATAACATCGCGCAGCCTTCCGGCGGCAGCGATCGGAACGCAGTTCCTCTTTATGAATTTCCGAATCAGCGCGTGGTCAATCATTTGGTTACGGAGATGCCTCTGCGCGTTTCCGCGTTGCGCGGGTTGGGGGCTTACGCCAATGTGTTTGCACTCGAGTCTTTCATGGACGAACTGGCGGCGGCGGCCAATGCCGATCCGGTGGAGTTCCGTCTGCGCCACCTGAAGGACCCGCGTGCGCGTGCGGTGATTGAGGCCGCCGCCGATAAAGCCGGCTGGCGCGTGAGGCAGAAGGGCGATGGCCGGCACGGGCGCGGCATCGGCTTCGCCAAATATAAGAACCTGGCGGTCTATGTCGCCGTGATTGCCGACGTGGTGGTCGATCCCAAAACCGGAAACGTGCGCGTGGCAAAAGCCGTTGCGGCGGCCGACGCCGGGCTGATTATTAATCCGAACGGCCTGACCAATCAGATCGAAGGCGGCATCATCCAATCGACCAGCTGGACGTTAAAGGAGCAAGTCAAGTTCGACCGCCAGCGCGTGACCACGCGCTCGTGGGCGGATTATCCGATCCTGACCTTCCCGGAAGTTCCCGAGGTGGAGGTGGTGTTGATCGACCACCCGGACGAGCGCTCGTTGGGGTCCGGCGAAGGCTCGCAGGGGCCGACCGTCGCCGCCATCGCCAATGCGCTGTACAACGCCACCGGCAAACGCGTGCGCGACCTGCCGTTCACGCCGGAGCGGGTGAAGGATGCTCTCACTTCGGCTTGATTGCGACAGTCTGGTGTGCGGGGCGGAGCTGACTCTATAGATTATTCTTGATTCAAAGATGCTATACGTCATTTTGACGCAATCCATCCCGTCAATTGGGATGTATACTTATAGTTAGAACGCTTCGGAAATGGCTGATCTTGCTCGCGACCCGGTTATCAATGCGATAAACGAGGGTATTCGCCGTGGTATTGAAGTCACCGTCGCGAACGGGTGCTACGGGTCTGCTGTGATCTTGATTTACTCGGGCATTGACTCAATGGCATACTTGGGTATGCCAGCCGGCCAGGTCGACGTTATAAAAAAAGACTTCATTGACTGGACCAACCGCTACATCAAGTTCCCGTGTAAAGAGCAACTTACCGGCGCTGATATATACGGTGCACGGTGCGGAATGCTTCACAACTACAGTGTCTACTCAAATATATCCCGCTCCAGCCAATGCCGAATCATCGGCTACATGGACAAGGCCGTACCTGAGGTCATGTACAACCCGGCCGTGAATAAAAACATGGTGCTTGTTTCGGTGCCTGCGTTGGCCGGGGCCTTCTCTCGTGGAATCGACACATTCCTTGTCGAAGTGTTCTCCGATAAGGCTAGAGCGCAAGCTGTAGAGCAACGAATGAAAAACCTAGTTCAATGCCTCCCCGTTCGCCATGAGACTGCTGGTTCATGAAGAGTTCTAACTTCGGCGTGCACCGTCGCGCGACCAGTGGCCGCGCGACGGTGCACGCATCACGTTAGGCAACCGCCAATGGAGGAATAGAAGGTGTTCTCCTGAGTCTGGTGGTTATTGATTATCGTGGTGGTAATTGGCGGGTTCTTCTATTGGTCAGGCCGGCGATTTAGGCCTGAGAAGATCGCGCGAAATGCTGCTAAAACGATGCCCATAGCATATTACGGTTTTGAAGCAGCGCATCCAGAGATGCCGAGAGAAGCGCTATATATGCAAACGCTAATGTCTCGCCCAACATTTCGCAACGAGGAAGCCGCAAGGATGATTTTCGAAGATGCAAGACAAACTGCACGTGAATCAGGAAAACCTATAAGGCTGTGGATGGTTGTTCTGTGGTCCACTATGCATGAATATCACACCTTTAGGTCTCGTACAGCAAACCTGCCAGGGAAAATTCCTCATGCACTGGAATTCTATGAGCAGTTCCTGGCAGGTATCCAACAGGTCATTCCAGAAGATGTATAGTTGCAACGAACGAAACGAGCAAGTAGCCCGGATGCAGTGAAGCGGAATCCGGGGGATCTATTCACGCCACATGAATCCTGGGTTCCGCTTCGCTTCACCCAGGCTACAGAGACTGCAACGAGAAATGAAAGGAAAATTTATGAGGAAGGCTAAGCGTGATGAATTGCGCCCCGAATACAAGCGTGCCGATCTTGGGCGCGGCGTACGAGGCAAATACTACAGGGCTTACCGAGCTGGGACCAACTTAGTCTTGTTGAGTCCCGATGTAGCGGAAGTCTTTCCGGACGATGCATCGGTGAATGCGGCGTTGCGTTCATTAATTAAAGTCGCTGACCAATCTGCGGGCGTGACAAAGCGTCCTAGTAGACGCGCTAAAATGCGAGGCTAAGCTATAGCAGCGTTATGCCACGCGATGAGATTTATATTATCGGTCTTTGCGATGGAGTGCTCGGCTGTCGATCACTCAAACAGCACCGTTTTCCATTCCTTCGCGGTGATACAAATCGTAGGCTACCGGTCGATGCGTTCTACCAGGAACTGATGCTCGTGATTGAATATCGCGAGCAACAGCACACTGAGGAGGTGCCTTTTTTTAATCGCCGGCTGACTATAAGTGGCGTTTCTCGTGGTACTCAGCGTGCGCTATACGATCAACGCCGGCGCGAAGAACTTCCACGCCACGGCATTCAGCTAGTTGAGTTGAACGTTTTAGAGTTCCCGCATACAGGACGCAAACGGTTGCTGCGTATTCGAGAGCAGGATATTGATGTTATCCGTACCCGACTGAAACCGTTCATTAGGATAAACACGATTACGTGATCGGCAACCGAAGTTTTCGGAATGACCGGTTCCCCACGTATTAATCCAAGCCGTTACTTTAGCAACTCTTCAAGGGTATATAACTTGGCCTTTTTATTTTTAAGCGCCGCCAATCCCGCTTTAATCTCCTTGGTCAGACTTACATCCGCACGTATAGCCAAGGTTTCCTTCCAGCTTTCATGCTCCTCAGGGCTCACCAACACCGCCGCCGGGCGGCCGTTTTTGGTAATCATCACCTCTTCATCGCTGGTGTTGACGGACTTCACCAGGCTGCTCAATTTTATTTTGGCCTCAGACAAGGATAGAGTTTTCATGCCTAAATTATAGTCGATCCGAATTTAGACTAAAAGAGGTTATTGGTCACCCGCCCGCTCCTATCCCTTTGGCCGCGGTAGGCTGAACCACCAGATGCCGAAACTCAGCACGATCAGCACCAACATGCCGAGCGCCAGCGTGATTACGTGGGCGGACAGCAACGGCGATAAAACCCCGGCGACGATCGCGATCGCACCCATCTGAAACGCGCTCTGCACGGCCGCGGCGAGTCCGCGATTCTGCGGGAATTTGTCCAAGGCCAATAAGGAAAACACCGGCATCGCAAGTGACACTCCGGCCGCATACAACACCACCGGCGCGATTGCCCCAATCGCCGAGAGCGGCAAGAACAACGCTTGCAAGACATTAATCAGCGCCGCGGCGGCGCCGACGATATAGGCGAGGCCGATGATTTGCCGCGGCCGCCGCTTGCCGGCCTGCTGGCGAGAGTTAAACGTCCCAACCATCATACCGATCACCACAGGAATGAAAAACCAACTGAACTCGCCCGGGGTAAATCCCAGCATATCGATCAATAGCACCGGCGCGGAGGCAATGTATAAGTACATTCCGCCGAAATTCAGCGCCGAGGCGGACACCACGAGCAAAAACCGCCGGTGCCGGAATACCTTTAAATAGGCATGGCTCAAGGCGCGCGGGTGTATCGACTGGCGATGCGCCGGCGGCAGGGTCTCGGGTAACCAGCGCCAGGCGAGCCAGACGATGCCGGCGCTCAGCAGCGCCAAGAACCAGAACACCGAACGCCAACCCCATGCCTCGTGCAGCCAACCGCCGATAATAGGCGCCAGCGCCGGCGCTAAGGCAAAGGTCATGGTGACATTGGCGATCAGTCGCTGCGCTTGCGGGCCGGACAGCAGATCGCGAACCATCGCCTGGCCGATCACGAGCCCGGCGCCGCCGGTAAGTCCCTGTACTAAGCGCAGGAGAATCAACCCTTGGATATCGACCGCGAGCGCACAGCCGATGGAAGCAAAGATATAACCTGCCAAGGCGCCTAACGCCAGGCGCTTGCGGCCCCAGGCGTCCGAGAGCGGCCCATAGACCAACATCATCAGCCCAAAGGCGGCGAGATAGACGCTTAGGGTCTGTTGCACTTGCAGGGGAGTGGCATGCAGTTCCGCGATAATGTCGGGAAACGACGGCAAATAGGTCGCGGTACTGAAGGGCGCGAGCGCGGCCATCAAGGCAATAATCACGGTAAAACGCCATCTCGGCCCGCGGTGATTGGACAGGGTGTGCGTATCCATTGTTATGATTTTTTTATGCTTGCCTCCGCTCGAACCTCCACGCGTGCGGGCGCGTTTGGAAGCATGGAGTTAATTATGCACCATAAGCCGGCTCTGATGTAGGCTGCGATCCGTTATTGACGCTGAAACGAGTGAAGGCTACTCTCGCTTTGGTTTAATATAAGGAATTAGTATGGTTACTAAAACCGCCACGAAAACACGATTGCCTTTGATTTTGGAGCCCGATGAACTAAAGCGGCGTCTGGGAGAAAAAGACCTCCTGATCGTTGATCTCTGTAAGCCGGAGATTTACGCGCAACATCATATTCCCGGCGCGGTGTCGCTAAACTATGCCGAGCTGGTGGCGCAACGTGGGCCGGCGAAGGGGATGTTGCCCGATGATGAACATTTAAGCCGGCTGTTTTCTTCTCTCGGCCTGACTCCGCAAGTGCAGGTCGTGGCTTATGACAACGAAGGCGGCGGCAGGGCAGCGCGGTTATTGTGGACTCTGGATGCCGTTGGCCATGAGCATTTCTCACTGCTGAACGGCGGGCTGCAAGCGTGGCTAAACGAGGGGCATCCTACCAGCAAAGAGCCGGCGCATCCCGCGCCGTCGCAGTATCGCGTGAGCGGGCCTAAGCGAGGCATTACCGACGCGGAATATATTCTGGCGCATCTGAAAGACCGCGATGTGCGTATCCTGGATGTGCGCGGCCCGAATGAATATTCCGGTGTTACCCCGTCTGCGCAGCGCAATGGCCACATTCCGGGGGCGGTGAATCTTGAATGGACCTTTGCCCGGGATAACAGCCTGCGCCTCAAACCACTTGAGGAATTGAAGCAAATTCTTGCCTCGCACGGAATCAACCCGGATAAACAAGTAATTGTGCACTGCCAAACGCACCATCGCTCGGCACATACTTATATTGTGCTAAAAGCGCTGGGCTACTCTGACGTAAAAGGCTACGCCGGTTCTTGGTCCGAGTGGGGCAACCGCACGGATACACCGGTGGAAGTGGATGTGGGAAAGTGATCAGCAAGCCTTGTGTTAAAATTCAAACGCGGATTCGAGAGATCTTTCTCTTTTAGTATCTGCTCGATTTTTGAACCAGGCACCATGGACTCGACGAATACCGACCTAACGTGCTGGATACAAAAAACCGAATCGGTGTCGGACGTGATCACGGCCACTCCGTATGCGGCACTGTCGGCCACGCTCGATCGTCTCAGCAAGCACGTGCTCGGTCTTCCCCGTCATTCTGATCCCAAACCGACCCAGGAGGAAATAAATATGAAGCTCTGGAAACGCATCACTGCCATTATCTATTTTGTTCTGTTAGCGATGTCGAGTGGCGCCGCTTCGGCACAGAACCCGATCGCGATCAAGTTCAGCCACGTGGTGACAAACGATACGCCGAAGGGAAAAGGGGCGTTGAGGTTCAAGGAACTGGCCGAGCAGCGCACCAATGGCCGAGTCAAAGTGGAAGTCTATCCCAACAGCCAACTCTATAAAGACGGCGAGGAGCTTCAGGCGTTGCAGCTCGGCGCAGTACAGATACTGGCGCCGTCGCTCGCAAAGTTCGGTCCGCTGGGGGCGCCCGAGTTCGAGGTGTTCGACTTGCCGTACATCTTCGACAGCTATCAGGAACTGCACAAGGTTACGCAGGGGCCGATCGGCCAGAGCCTGCTGAAGAAGCTCGATTCCAAGGGTATCCTCGGTCTCGCCTACTGGGACAACGGCTTTAAGGCCATGACCGCGAACAAACCGCTTAAGAAGCCCGATGACTTCAAGGGCCTGAAGATGCGCATTCAGTCATCAAAGGTGCTCGATGCCCAGATGCGTGCCCTCGGCGCGATCCCGCAGGTGATGGCGTTCTCCGAGGTGTATCAGGCACTGCAAACGGGTGTGGTAGATGGTACCGAGAATACGCCGTCCAACCTCTACACCCAGAAGATGCATGAGGTACAGAAGCACGTGACGCTGTCGGACCACGGCTATATCGGTTATGCCGTGATCGTCAACAAGAAATTCTGGGAAGGCCTGCCGCCCGACATCCGCATCGCCCTGGAGGGTGCGATGAGGGACGCGACCACGTATGCCAATGAGATCGCGAAAAAGGAGAATGACGACGCGCTCGAGGCCATGCGCAAATCCGGCAAGAACCAGATCATCACGCTGACAGCGGATGAGAAGCGCGCATGGAAGAAGGCGCTCGCCCGCGTCCACCGCGAGCAGCAAGGCCGCATCGGCAAGGAGCTGGTCGAGGCGATCTACAAAGAAACCGGTTTCGATCCGAACAAGCTGTAATATTCTCACTCGGGCACTGCGGTATCCCACAGCGGCCCTTTTTACATTTGTCGCCGGCCGCCCGGGGGTCACACGAATGAAAGCACTCGATCATCTCGAGGAGTGGATCGTTACCTTCCTCATGGGGGCGGCGACGGTAGTGATCTTCATCGCCGTCGCTCACCGCTATGCCTCGGGACTGCCCATCCCAGGGGTCCAGGACTGGCTTATCTCTCTCCATGTGAGCTGGGCGCAGGAACTCTGCATCTACATGTTCATCTGGATGGCGAAGTTCGGCGCCGCCTACGGCGTACGTACCGGCATCCACGTCGGCGTGGATGTGCTGATCAACCGCCTGCCTCCCGCCTGGCGTAGAAAAGGCGTGCTGCTCGGGCTCGCCGGGGGTGCCTTGTTCACCGGCATCATCGGCACGCTTGGTGCCTACTTCGTCTGGGAAATGGCGCACACTCAGCAGGTTTCGGCCGATCTCGAGGTGCCGATATGGCTGGTGTATCTGGCCATTCCGCTCGGCTCATGCCTGATGTGCTTCCGTTTCCTGCAAGTAAGCTGGCGCTTTGCCCGTGGTGGTGAGCTGCCGCACCACGATCCGGCGCACGTCGAGGGGCTCGAATCCAATTCCGGCACCACGCCCTTCGCGCGGGAGCAGACCATGACCGCGCAAACTCCCGCGTGGAACGCACCGATGCCGCCCGCCCGCGCGGTGAAGTGGCTGATTGGGATCGGTGCGGCGCTGCTTGCAATCGCGCTGATGGGTAAGGTCGGATTTATCTTCGTGTTACTGATCGCGCTGATGTTGACCGGCATGCCGGTTTCGATCTCACTCGGACTCACGGTGCTCACGTTCCTGTTCCTCATGACCAAGGTGCCGATCGAGTCGGTGGCGTTGAAGCTGTTCACCGGCATCGAGAAGTTCGAGATCATGGCGATCCCGTTCTTTATCCTCGCCGGCAACTTCCTCACTCACGGCGGCGTCGCGCGGCGCATGATCGGCTTCGCGACGTCCATAGTCGGGCATTGGCACGGCGGCCTCGCTCTCGCGGGCGTGATGGCGTGCGCGTTGTTCGCCGCGGTCTCGGGCTCGAGCCCGGCGACGGTGGTGGCAATCGGCTCCATCATTCTGCCGGCGATGGTGAACCAGGGCTTTCCCAAGCGCTTCGGCGCGGGCGTCATCACGACCTCGGGGGCGCTCGGCATCCTCATCCCGCCGTCCATCGTGATGGTCATCTACGCGGTAGCGACCAACACCTCCGTTGGCGCGCTGTTCATGGCTGGCGTAATCCCGGGTCTCGTGCTCGCCACTATGCTCGGTGCCGTTACCTGCTACCGCGCCTGGACGCACGGTTACCCGCGCATGCCGACGGCGACCTGGGCCGAACGCTGGCACGCATTTCGCAAAAGCGTTTGGGGGCTGCTGCTCATCCCGATCGTAATGGGTGGTATCTACAGCGGTTTGTTCACGCCGACCGAAGCAGCGGCGATGAGCGCGGTGTACGCCTTTATCGTTGCCGTGTTCGTCTATAAGGACATGCCGCTCAAGCACGTGCCAAAGGTGTTGCTCGACTCGGCCAATATGAGCGCGATGCTGCTTTACATCATCACCAACGCGGTGCTGTTCTCCTTTCTCATGACGCACGAGAACATCCCGCAGGTGATGGCGGACTGGATCATTGCCAAGGAGTTGGGCATCGTGCTGTTCCTGCTGTTCGTCAACGTACTGCTGTTGCTCGCGGGCAACGTGATGGAGCCGTCGTCCATCGTCCTGATCCTGGCGCCGATCCTGTTCCCGGTCGCCATCAAGCTCGGGATTAATCCAATACACTTCGGCATCCTGATCACGGTCAACATGGAGGTCGGCCTGTGCCATCCGCCGGTGGGACTAAACTTGTACGTGGCCAGCGGCATTACCAAGATGGGCATCACCGAGCTGACTGTGGCGGTGTTGCCCTGGCTGTTCACGATGCTGGCGTTCCTTGCTATCGTCACCTATTGGCCGACACTCTCGCTGTGGCTGCCCAAGGCGCTGGGCATGATGTAACCGCGATCCAAGGCGAATGCCAGGAAATATCCGACCGAGATCAAGATCCTCTCGCCGACGGCGATACTGGGATACGGTTTCCCCGGGTCGTCGTTCGAAGCCGGCCTTGAACGATACCCAAGTGTGAAGGATGAGTAAGTGTCGATAGTGTAAAGCCCCCGCTTTAACGCGAGCCTCCGGTTTTGGATGAAAACTATTCGATAGGGGAGGGGGAGTCATGCGTAACAAAGATCGGATGGGCAGACCACGGTTGACGATGAATGTGGAATAATACAAACTGAAGCGAGTCAGGTACGGGTGGAGAAGAATTATTCGAGAAGATTATTATGGCGTATACGCCGACTGATCATCATCGCGGGACATTTGACCGTCTCGGGTAGCTGCGCCGCCGGCATCCCACGACGGTTTTTCCGGCGCTCAGGAAATCACGTGGACCGAACTCTATGTGCCATGATCTAATTTGGGAATTCTCTGGGCGCGGCTACTTTCCGGGCTAAAACTAACTTATAAATCAGGAGATCCAGCCGTGACATCACACATTCGCAATCCCAAGGATTTCTGGGCGGGCTTCATTTACGCTACCGTCGGCCTGGCGGCCATCATCATTGGCAGGGATTACGGCATGGGCACCGCCAGCAAGATGGGCCCGGCCTATTTCCCAAGCGTGCTCGGGGGGCTGCTCGTGCTGATCGGCCTGATCGCCATCGCGCGTTCATTTCTGCGCCCGGGCGAGCCGCTCGGGTCCTTCGCCTACAGGGGGGCCGCCCTGGTTCTGGGCTCCACGGTATTGTTCGGTGCTCTCGTGCGGGGCGCAGGCGTCATCATCGCCCTGCTGGTGCTGGTAATAATGAGCGCCTATGCCAGCATCAAGTTCCGCTGGTGGCCTTCCATTGCGATCGCCATCGTGCTCGTCGTGTTCAGCGTGCTGATATTCATAAAAGGTTTGGGGGTCCCGCTGCCGCTGCTGGGTTCCTGGTTCGGCGGATAAAGGGGGACTATATGGAATTCATCGCACATCTTGGGCTGGGCGCGGAAACCGCCTTTACTCTGACCAATCTTCTCTACTGCCTGGCGGGTGTTTTCCTGGGCACCCTGATCGGCGTATTGCCCGGGCTGGGGCCGGCGGCCACCATCGCCATGTTACTGCCGGCGACGTTCGTTCTGCCGCCGGTGTCGGCTCTGATCATGCTGGCGGGCATCTACTACGGCGCCCAGTACGGCGGTTCCACCACCGCCATTCTGGTTAATATACCGGGCGAGACGTCCTCGGTGGTTACCGCCCTGGACGGATACCAGATGGCGCGCCAGGGCCGTGCCGGCGCGGCGCTGGCGACCGCGGCCATCGGCTCGTTTTTCGCCGGCACCGTGTCTACTCTCCTGCTTGCGTTATTTGCGCCGCCGCTTGCGGAAGTCGCCCTCAAGTTCGGCCCGGCCGATTATTTCTCCCTCATGGTGCTGGGGTTGGTCGCGTCGGTGGTGCTGGCCCACGGCTCGCTGCTGCACGCGATCGGCATGGTCGTGCTGGGGCTGCTGCTCGGCCTGGTCGGCACCGACGTGAACTCCGGCATGGCGCGCTATACATTTGACTTGCCGCCGCTGTTCGATGGCATCGGCTTTGTGGTGGTCGCCATGGGCACGTTCGGTCTCGGCGAAATCGTGCGCAATCTGGAACACGAGGCAACCCGCTCGGTGATGATGACGAAAATTTCCAGTCTGATGCCGACCAAGGAGGATTTCAAGCGCATGGTGGCGCCCATCCTCCGCGGAACCGTACTCGGCTCCGCGCTCGGAATCCTGCCCGGCGGCGGCCCCGTCCTGGCTTCCTTCGCCGCCTACTCGCTGGAGAAGAAAGTCTCGAAGTACTCGGCGCAGTTCGGCAAGGGCGCCATCGAAGGCGTGGCCGCCCCCGAATCGGCCAACAATGCCGGCGCCCAGACTTCTTTTATCCCGATGCTGACCTTGGGCATACCGTCCAACCCGGTGATGGCGCTGATGATCGGAGCGATGATCATCCAAGGCATCCAGCCCGGCCCGGGGGTGATCACCGAACAGCCGGCGCTGTTCTGGGGCATCATCGTCTCCATGTGGATCGGCAACTTTTTCCTGATCGTGTTGAATCTGCCGTTGATCGGGATATGGGTACGGATAATTATGGTGCCGTACCATTTGCTGTTTCCGGCCATCCTGGTGTTCTGCGCCATCGGCGTGTTCAGCTTGAGTAACACCGAATTCGACGTCTACCTCATGGCGCTGTTCGGGCTGCTGGGCTACATCTTCGTCAAGCTGGACTGCGAACCGGCGCCGATGCTGCTTGGATTCATCCTGGGTCCAATGATGGAGGAATACCTGCGTCGCGCCATGCTGCTGTCCCGCGGCGATCCGTTGGTTTTCGTGCAGCGCCCCATCAGCGCCACCATGCTGGCGCTCGCGGTGCTGGGCATGGTCGCAGTGTTGGCCCCGGTCATCAGCAAGAAGCGCGAGGAGGCATTCCAGGAAGAATGACCTGCGGGATGCCGCGCCCGTTTCGCCGTGTGCTACCCGTGCCGATCCGGCAATGTGCGTTTCTACTTTTGGGCAGGAGGTCACGGACAAGCCTGGGTGAACGCAGTATCGCTCAGCGCATACTTATATCGGATTAAAGGCCCTGGGTTATCCCAACGTAAAAGGTTGCACGGGATCTTGGTCCGAGCCGGCAATCGCGCGGATACGCCGGTGTAACGGGTGTGGACAGCCCCCGTAAAGATTTCTCTTTCTTACCCGGTTTTTTCCCGGCGCTTGCGAAATTGCGCCGGCGTCTCAATAGCGAAGCGCGTTTGTCCCGCTAACGCCAACAGCGCCTGATCGCCCGTAACTAAAACATCAGCGCGTCCGGCCTGTGCAAGCGCCGGGAATTTTTGGTCATCCGGGCCGCGGCAGCGGGGCAGACGCCCGGCTACGACCGCTGGGGTCTTCACAATGTCTGCGTAAGGCAAATAACTGCCCAGCAGGGCTTCGATATCTTCATGAATCAGTTTAAATTTCGGATAGGCCAGAACGTTAGTATCGAGGACGACCCTCAACGCTTCTTCTTCCGTACCCAGGTCACGGCGTTGGCGACATCGGTCTGCGCAATCCCGAGGGAAGCGAGTTTTTCCCGTACCCGAGCCGCGCGGTCAGGACGAAGCGGCTCTAAAACAATATGATCGTCTTCCACCCGCACCTGAAAGTATTCAGCACCGGGAAAAAGTTCCGCGATTTTCTTAGGCAGCGTAATCTGATTTTTGACAGTCTTTTTAGCGAGCATGTTTGCCCTATGCAAAAGTTAAGGAAGTAAGGAAATCCTATATTCTACTTACATTACCGCAAGCGGCAACCGATGGCGTCCTTCCATCATGTCCTACGCCTTCTTCTTATTTGGCCGGGTTCCATCCTTGATCGCAAAGAATGCCGTCGATGCGCCTGCTGTGGCAAGCAGAGCTGCAATCACCATGAGTTCTTGAAAGCTTTTCAGATAGGCTGCTCCGATGGTTCGCTCCAAGATGCGCTTCAGGCGTGGATCTGTTCCGGCCGGGATCTCTAACGCCGCCAGCCTGTTTGATTTACGAATAATCTCGCTGCTGAGCTCAGGGGGAATGGCGATTGTTTCGAGCGCCTGGCTTAGATTCCTTTGGAACGAAAAGACAATGAAAAGAGTCAACGTGGCAATGGCCAGCAGTCCGGCGATGCGCGCAATGGCATTGTTAATCCCGGAAGCCAGCCCCGAGTGATCTACCTGGACGGCGGCTAGGACGGCGGTCGTCAGCGGCGCAATACAGATGGCCATTCCCACTCCCAAAATGATTATGCCGGGAAAAAATGTAGTCCAGTAATCCGCATGCAGTCCGGGCAAGTACCCGAGCACGAGAAATCCGGTTCCAGCAATGAGAGACCCAACGGTGAGAGGCACGCTTGCTCCGAAACGGTCGTAGAGCCCGCCTGACCAGCGAGACATTAAAAACAAAATAAGCACAAACGGCAGATTGGCCGCACCTGCCTGCGTCGCGCTGAACCCCTGAACCTGAATGAGGTTGAACGGCAAGAAGTAAAAAACCGCGCCCAGCGCAGCGTACAGAAGAAGCGTTAATAGATTCACCGCCGAGAAGACTCTCGAACGAAACAGCGAAAGCGGCATCATCGGGGCGGCGCTGCGAGATTCGATCCGGATAAACAGGCCTAAGAGCAGGATGCCGCCGATAAGAGCGACGCAAACGCTAAAATTTTGAAAACCAAGGCGACCTGATTCGATGAACCCAAAAGTAATTCCGGCCAGCGCGAGCGTGGAGGTGACGGCACCCTTTATATCTAAAGGGATGTTCCTGGATTCGTCACATTGTTCGGGAACATATTTTTGCGTGGTTGCTAAAGTGATCAGTGCCAAAGGCAAATTCAAAAAGAACACCCATCTCCAGGAGGCATAATCACTGAGCCAGCCTCCTAAAACCGGTCCAAGCGCCGCGGTGATCGCCGTAAAGCCCGACCAGGTGCCGATCGCCTTGCCGCGTTCCTGTTCCGGGAATGCCGCGTTAATAATGGCTAGGCTTCCAGGCGTTAGCAGGGCGCCGCCTATCCCTTGGACCGATCGCGCAAGGGTGAGCTGGAAAAGAGTCTGGGAAAGTCCACAAGCAACCGATGCGATCACGAACAGGATGGTTCCTAGTTGAAAGATCCGCTTTCTGCCGAACCTATCCCCCAGAGCGCCACCCAGGAGGATCAAAGCCGAAAGAAACAGCAAGTAGGCCTCAACTACCCATTGGATCTGAACTCCGGTAACGTTCAACGTTGTTTGGAGTCTGGGCAAGATGACGTTCACGACCGTGGCATCGATGAACACCATGCTCGATCCAAGGATGGTTGCGGCGAGAACTCCTGGTTCGGTGGACCGCATGGCTACTCTCCTGATTTTTTCAAATCGGACCACCAAAAGTTTTTTGTCAGGCCCGCCGAGCTTATGATTATATTATCCCACCTCCGGGTCTTCATGGGGAGGCCGGGTTTAGCGGAAACTGGATCAGAATTAATCGTTGGGGAGACTTGCCGAATGCATACCATCGAGTTCATACAGGATCTAGCGGCGATCATGTTAATCGCCGGTATCATCACGGTGCTGTTCCACCGCTTCAAGCAGCCGGTGGTGCTCGGTTATATCGTCGCAGGCGTGATCATCGGTCCGCACACGCCTCCTTTCGGGCTCATTCAGGACGAGGAAACGATCAAGACGCTCGCCGAACTTGGGGTGGTATTTCTGATGTTTTCGCTCGGGCTCGAATTCAGCCTGCGCAAGCTCAGCCGGGTCGGGGCAACGGCATTTGTGGCCGCATTATCCGAGATCGTACTGATGATCTGGATCGGCTACGAGATCGGCCGGTTCTTCGGCTGGAAGTCGATGGATGCGCTGTTCCTGGGAGCCATACTGGCGATCTCGTCGACCACGATCATCGTCAAGGCCCTGGACGAACTCGGCATGAAGCGTGAGCGGTTTGCGCAACTGATCTTCGGCATCCTCATCGTCGAGGACATTTTAGCGATCGGCATCATCGCGCTGCTGTCCAGCCTTGTGGTCAGCGGTTCGGTCGACGCCGGAGACGTGTTTGCCACGGTGGGCAAGCTGTCGTTGTTCATGGTGGTTGCGCTGGTGCTTGGCATTCTGGTGGTTCCGCGCCTGCTCGCCTATGTCGCGAAGTTCAACAGCAACGAAATGCTGCTGGTGGCGGTGCTCGGACTTTGCTTCGGCTTTTGCCTGCTTGTGATCAAGCTGGGATACAGCATTGTTTTGGGCGCCTTTGTGATCGGCGCGGTGATGGCCGAATCGCGTCAGCTCCGCACCATCGAGCGGCTGATCGATCCGATTCGCGACATGTTCAGCGCGATCTTTTTCGTGGCGATCGGCCTGCTCTTAGACCCCAAGGCGCTTGTCGTCTATGTGGTGCCGATTACCGTGATCACGGTAGCGGTCGTGGTCGGCAAGGTGGTTACCTGCAGCCTCGGCGCTTTTATCGCCGGACACGATGGCCGCACCTCCATGCGTGTAGGCATGGGTTTGGCGCAGATCGGCGAGTTCTCTTTTATTATCGCCTCACTCGGTCTGACGCTCAAAGTGACGAGCGACTTCCTGTATCCGATCGCGGTCGCGGTCTCGGCCATCACTACCCTGCTTACTCCATATCTGATCAAGCTTGCAGACCCCTTTTCCGCCCGTGTCGCCAATGCCATGCCCGCGCGGGTTTCGCGGGTGTTTGGGCTTTATACCGCCTGGTTGCAGAGCATCCGGCCGCAAGGCGACCGGGCGGCGATTGCGAAAATCATCCAGCGAATCCTGTTGCAGGTTCTGATCAACTTTGCGCTGGTCGCGGCCATCTTCTTGGCGGGAGCCTACTTCATAAACGGTATTGGCGAAAAGATAGCAACCTGGATCGCCGATGAGCGCGTCCAAAAAGCGGTGGTGTGGGGCGGCGCCCTGATTGTTTCACTGCCGTTCCTGATCGCGGCCTATCGCAAGCTGAAGGCCTTGAGCATGCTCCTCGCCGAGCTCGGAGTGAGCCCGGAATTGGCCGGGCAATATACCGATCATACGCGCCGCGTTATCTCCGAGGTGATTCCAATCGCTGCCATTGCCGGGATCTTGCTCCTTGTTTCCGCGCTGAGTGCGAGCATCTTGCCCCCCACCGGATTGCTCATACTGGTGCTCATGGTTGCCGCGGGGCTGGTCGCGCTGCTCTGGCAATGGTTCATCAAGCTGCATTCGCGGCTGCAGATCGCCTTGATAGAAACGCTGGAGAATAACAAGGACAAGCATTGATGGGGTATCGTAAGGTTTAAACTTGAAACCTTTGCAGGAGAAACATTGATGAAACGTATTCATATTGCGTTAGCAGTAGCAGGGTGATGAAAAACGAGTTTTTCATCACCCTGCTAAGCCGCGCTTGCCTCCTTTGGATTTAAGAAAGCTCTGACTGCTGGATTCCATTACGCGTCTGGCGCGCGCCTATAACACGGTGGTGCCCGCTTCCGGCAAAGTGTTGACCGGCGGTGTCGACGCCAACGCGCTGCAAAGGCCGAAGCGGTTCTTCGGCGCGGCGCGCAATATCGAGGAG
>DATGVQ010000054.1:0-14636 GCA_035300145.1 Acidiferrobacterales bacterium
CCGGAAGCGACCGGCATTACTACTTCCCTGTAGGGCACGGCACTAGGGCTTCCTGCCCGTTGCGGTATAGGGACGTACCGCCATTTCCCAATCACTTAAGTGATTGGGAAATGAAGCAAAGCCCCTTGTATTACAGGGCCGCGCTTTTTGCTTTGCGTGTTGAAAAAGGCCACGGATGGACTTTTTCAACGACCTATTAGGTCGCGCCGCCGCCCGAGACCTCGTTAAGCACGCGATCAAGCCAGCGGTGCGGAAGCAGGCGCCTCAACACGGCGAAAAGATGGGCAGGGAAAGTTACCGGATAGCGGATTTTCGGGCGCCGCGCCTCTAGCGCGTGAATAACTTTTTTCAGTACGGCCTCCGGCGGCAGCGTGAACGGCAAAGGGCGCCCGCCGCTTAGGCGCTGTTCCACCCGCGCATAATATTCCCGGTGCGCACTATGTGCGCGATCGATATTGGCGAGGAACGCCTGGTAAGCATTCTCGCGAAAACGGCTGGCGATCGGCCCTGGTTCGATAAGCGCCACATGAATGTTCGTTCCTTGTAATTCCAGGCGTAACGTATCGGACAACGCTTCTAACGCGAACTTGGCGGCACTATAGGCGCCGCGATAGGCCAAACAGACAATGCCCAGCACCGAACTGATTTGAATAATACGACCGCCGCCTTGAGTACGGAATACTGGAATAAGGTGATTGGTAAGCTCTTGTACACCGAACAAATTGGTTTCGAATTGTCCGCGCAAGGCATCGCGCGTCAAGTCTTCCACTGCGCCTGGTTGGCCATAAGCGCCATTGTTGATCAGGGCATATAGTTTTCCTTGGCTGCGCGCCAAAATTTTATCAACGGCGCGATGGATCGAGTCGGAGGAAGCAAGATCCAATGACAGGCTTTCCAGTCCAAGTTGGGTCAATGCAGCGACATCTTTAGTCTGGCGCACGGTAGCGAACATCCGATAACCGCGCTTATGCAGGTTTATAGCCAGGCAACGGCCGATGCCGGAAGAACAGCCGGTAATAATGACATTTTTCTGTTCCAAGCGCACCCGCGTTCACAGTAGAGGCGATTCGGCATATCCTATCGCAAAGGAGAAACAATCAGAACGATGAATAAGATACCATTTAAGTTGTTTTTAACTGAAGAAATAACGCTTCCGCCTGAAGCTTTAGCATTGCTTCCCGCGGAAATAGCTTGCCGACGGCTCAGTAAACTTAGCGAGATTGCGGAACAAGCCGATGGCGCGGTAGTGCTATTAACGCCGACTCAGGCGCAAGAATTATTGACGGCGGCACCCTTACCGGAAAATTTTGTAATGATCGTGTGGTCAGGTGCTGATAGAGAAATAATAGAACCGGAACTACTGCATCATCCGCAAATCGTCGGCGTGCTCGATCCATCTTGTTCAGTCGCGTCGATCTGGACGACGCTGAAATCCGCACTCGCCCTGGCCGCGCACACAAGTCACCACGCTGTCGAGCGCATGTTGGAGCAGGTATTAAAAGTCGGCCGGGCATTGGCGTCGGAAAAAGACCTGAATGTATTGTTGAGTTTGATATTAACGCATGCGCGCGATCTTACCGCCGCTGACGGCGCCTCGATCTATACGTTTAATAACGATAAACGGCTTTGTTTTCATCTGTGGCAAAATGCCTCAACCACCGGAGATGCCGGCCAATTGCCGGTCGGTGAGGGTAGTATCGCCGGCTATGTCGCCCGTACCGGCAGCCCGCTGACAGTTGAAGATGCTTATGCCATTGCCGCGGATGCGCCTTACCGGTTTAATTCTGAACAAGATCGCCTGTCGGGTTATCGTACCCGTTCCTTATTAACCGTCCCGTTGAAAAATAAGGCCGATGAGGTATTGGGGGTGTTGCAATTAATTAATCGCAAGACCCATGCAGGCCTGCGCCTCACTACCCGGGACGATTGCGAGCGCCATGTTTTGCCTTTCAGCGCGCAAGATCAGATGATTGCATTCGCGCTTGCCGGGCAAGCCGGCGTGGCGCTGGAAAACAGCTTGCTTTATGGCGAGATTGAGCGCTTGTTTGAGGGTTTTATCAAGGCGTCGGTGCAGGCGATCGAAGCGCGCGACCCGGTTACCGCCGGACATTCTTTTCGCGTAGCGGCATTTACCGAGCAACTCGCCAGGGCGGTGGATCGCGTCGAGCAATATGGCTTGCGCGATATAGTTTTCAGCTCATCACAATTGCGCGAGCTGCGCTACGCTGCGCTGCTGCATGATTTCGGCAAGGTCGGTGTAAAAGAAGAAGTGTTGGTTAAATCCAAAAAACTGTATCCGCTGCGGCTGGAGCTCATCAAGCAGCGTTTTGAGTATGCGCGTGTACACACCCGGCAAAAGGCCTATCGAAATTTGCTTGATTTGCACGAGCAGAAAATGTTAACACCGGCGGAATTTCGCCGCCTCCGCCAAGAATTGGAGCAGGCGATCTCCGCGGAGGCAGAGCGCTTGAAGAGGTATTGGCAAATCGTATTGAGCGCGAACGAACCGACGATATCACCGCAAGAGGTGTCTGCTGAATTAAGGGCGGTTGCGGCTTATAGTTATGCCGACGATGAAGCCAGAGAGCATCCGTTGCTGGATGAGTTTGAATTCGCCGATCTGGCATTGGGTAAAGGCAGCTTGAGCGCTAAAGAGCGCGCCCAGATCGAATCTCATGTCAGCCACACCTATACCTTCTTAAGCTTAATTCCCTGGACGGCGGATTTATCCAATTTGCCGGACATTGCTTATGCGCACCATGAGAAGCTGGACGGCAGCGGCTATCCGCGGCGTCTGAATGGCGCAGAAATTCCGGTACAGTCAAAGATCATGACGATCGCCGATATTTATGACGCGCTGACTGCGAGCGATCGGCCTTATAAACAAGCCCTACCGCAGGCACAGGCGCTGGATATTTTGCAAGAAGAGGCCGATAAAAATAAAATCGACCGGAATCTGTTGCGTGTGTTCATTGAGGCCGAGGCCTATCGGCTCAAAGCATAAGCCTGCCGTTTTCGCACTAACAGGTTGTTAAAAAAGTCCATCCGTGGCCTTTTTCAACACGCAAAGCAAAAAGCGGCCACTCCTGCGCCTCCCTGCGCTCGCGACGCACAGGGAGGTGCAAGTGTCGCGGGAGGCAGGATGCCGAGAGCGACCGGCATTCGTGCATCCTGCACAGCACGGTTTTTGCTTTGCTTCATTTTTCAAACACTTTAGCGTGTTTGAAAAATCCGCCGGGAGCGGATTTTCGCGTCAGCCCCGTAGGGGCTTGGCGCAGGGATGCGTCAAGCAAAAATGGCGGTACATCCCTATACCGCGACGGGCAGGAAGCCCAAGTGCCGTGCCCTACAGGGAAGTAGTAATGCCGCGGGAGGCGGGGACGCCGGGAGCGGCCGTAGCGCAGGGAGGCGCGAGAGCGGCCACCGCAGGGTGATGAAAAACAAGTTTTTCATCACCCTGCTATTTAACCACCACAATTTCAACATCACCTTCCCGCTGCAAGATGTGGATCCCGACATCCTCGCGATAACGGCGTATGGAAATATCAAGACAAGCCTGCCCTACCTTAAGTTTTTCGATACGGACTTCTTTTAGGAAATCCGGTAAGCACGGATAAGAAAAACATACCTGCGCCGGATAGCCGCGCAGAGAAAGTCCGAGACATGCCTGCAGCAGCAAGAAAACGGCACCGGCGGCCCATGCCTGGGGGGAACACGCGACCGGATATAAAGTGGGCGCCTCCTCCGGGCGCCGCATAAACCCGCAAAACAATTCCGGCAGCCGATTAATATCCATAAACCGGCTGGTCTCAAACAACCCCTCCATGATCGTTAGCACTTCTCTTTTATGTCCGTATTTGGCCAATCCGTAAGCAATCAGGGCATTGTCATGCGGCCAGATGGAACCATTATGATAGGACATGGGGTTATATTTACGCTCCTGGCTTGCCACCGTACGGACGCCCCAGCCGGAGAAAAATTCTCGTGTCATCAGCGTCTGCGCGATGCGGCTCGCGTGGTTTTTTGTCGCGATGCCGGAAAAGAGCGCGTGCCCGGCATTGGAAGCCCGCACGCGCAACGGTTGTTTATCCCCATCCAACGCCAACGCGTAACTTCCCAACTCTTCACACCAAAACACCTGTTCAAAGCGGATGCGCAGATTTCCCGCCTGATCGCGCAAAACCGCGGCTACATCATCTGTTCCAAGCGCCGCGCTCATTGCCGCCGCTTGGCACTTCGCGGCATATACATAACCCTGCACCTCACACAGTGCAACGGGTCCTTGCGCCAATCGGCCATCCTCGTGGAATATGGCGTCATTGGAATCCTTCCAACCTTGATTGACCAATCCTCGGGCGGAGTGGGCTAAATATTCCACGAGTCCATCGTGATCGCTGTCGCCGTAAACATCGATCCACTGCAAGGCCCGCTCAATATTGGGCCAGATGCTTCGTATAAAAGCTAAATCCGCGGTGCGCTCAAAATAAGCACCGGCAAGCATGATAAAAAGCGGGGTCGCATCGACGCTGCCGTAATAACGCCGAAACGGCACTTCGCCCAAAGCGGCCATTTCCCCTTCGCGCATTTCATGCAGGATCTTGCCCGGCTCCGCGTCTTGGCCGTTGTTTACCTCCGTCGATTGCGTACTTGCTAAATAAGCCAACACGCCGCGTGCAACTTGCGGATCGATCCAGAGATATTCAAACGCGGTAATAATGCCATCGCGCCCGAAAACCGCGCTATACCACGGCACGCCGGCGTAAGGATAGAGGCCGACCGGTGTGTCGCTGATCATCATCTGTAAGTCTGCCCCGGAACGATCAAGCCAATTATTAAACTGCACATTAGAGGTGTTAACCGCGCAACGGCGGCCCTTAGCAGCGTTAGCAGACCCGGTCATTTCGTTAAATGCTTCATCGTAAGAAAGCGTGCGCACGACAGCGGCGTCGGTGTTGAAAACCGCTCTGATAAAAAATACCGCCTCATCACTGGCAGCAAGCACTCGATCAAAACGTGCATCCATAGGTGATAATTTGTTCGGGACCGGAGAAAAATCCAATGTGGTTCGGCGTATGACGTCATCCAATCCTTTGTAACCTAGAACAACACCGGTTTCCGTTACCGTTGTTTGCAAGCGGCTGCCTTTGCGCTTGCGCTTGGTGCCGCGCATCTCAAAGATATCGGCGAAGTCGGCGTCGAATTGCAGGGAAAAAGAAACTGTGACCGGATTGAGGCTGTAGTTAATAATCTTCATCCGTTCGTAACACACTCCATGCCAAATGAACTTAGAGCGAAACAAGTGTAGGGTGCCGTGAGGCAAAAATAGTTGCCCGTCTTCGTAGATATCGGAATTGGTCAAATCGACGGTCAACAGAAGATTATCTTTTTTTATTGTCGAGCTAAGGAGCAAAGGATGGTCATTTTCCAATCGCAACGAATAGTGCGAAATGAACCGCGTGCCTTTATGAAAGACCCCCTGATGTTCTTGTGCGGATGTGGTGATGTCGCCGTGCCGATTAAAGATCGCGAAAGTCTCTCCATGCTTTAGTACCAGCGTGCGGCTGTCCGCCAGCGAAGAAGTTGCTCCTACGTAAAATTCATCTTCGCGCTGCCTCATGCATATCGCACCGCGGCGGAAGGTTTTTTTTCAGCCAAAAGCCGTTGATAGACCTCAAGATAGTCATAAGTCATGCGCGAAACGGAAAATCGTTGTTCAAACTGGCGGCGGCATTCGCCCCGGTCTAAATGTTCAATACGTCTGACCGCCTGCACTGCTTCTTCTAGATCTTCCACGATAAATCCAGTCACCCCGTCTTCTAATACTTCCGGCACCGAGCCGCGCCGATAAGCGATAACCGGCGTGCCGCAGGCTAACGCCTCGATCATCACCAAGCCAAAAGGCTCCGGCCAATCAATCGGGAAAAGCAACGCATAGGCTTGGCCCAGAAACTGGTCTTTCTCCTCAGCGCCGATTTCGCCGATGTATTCGACCATGGGATCTGCGAGCAAAGGCTCGACGACGGTTTGATAATATTCGCAATCGCGCCGATCTATCTTCGCCGCTATCTTGAGCTTCATGCCGACGCGGCGCGCGATTTCTATGGCGTGATGCACCTGTTTCTCGGGTGAGATGCGTCCAAGAAAGACGAGATATTCGCCCGGCGACGCTTGAAAGGTATAACTATCTTCCGGCAAGCCGTGGTAAACCGTCGCCTGCCAATTAATCCAAGGTAACGGCGCGCGTTGCGCATCAGAAATCGATACCACCGGGATATCGCGAAACTCGTGAAATAATGGCACCAGTTCCGGCATATCCAAGCGCCCGTGCGATGTGTGAACGATCGGGGTCGGCTGCCGCCGAGAGGAAGGAAAATGAAAGTAATCGATATGAAAGTGAATAATGTCGAAGGAAGCCGCTTCCCGCAGCAACTGCTCCAGCATCAAGGTATGGTAAACGATGGGATCGTGGCAAGCTTTATCCATACGCAATGATCTTGCACAAGGCGCGCGCAGGCGCGCCCGGGTTATGGAATCACCGCTTGCGAATAACGTCACTTGATGCCCTTGCTGTATTAATTCTTCGGTAAGGTAAGAAACAACCCGCTCGGTACCGCCGTAAAGCTTAGGCGGCACACTTTCATAGAGCGGCGCAACTTGTGCGATTTTCACGCTGACTCTCCTTAAAAGTTATTTGGCTCAACAGCTCCTCGGCTGCCATCGCGGCGTACTGACAATAAACTCGATTGGCCGAGTATCCAAATCAGAAGGAATGAGCTGCCTTAGCAGCCGGAAGGCGCTGAATGGGCCTTTTGTGGGTGCGGGTTGAGGCGACTTCGATCACTACCTCACAACCGGCTTTTTCCTTAAAAAATAATAACCACTAAGTAAACACCGGTATATCCAACTAAATTCCGAAAAGCAGGGGAGATTTTTAGAATAACTAAAGCAATCTACAAGTTCAAAGTGAGACATTACAAATAAACTTGGCATTACAAGAACATTGGCAATGCCCGCCTACCAATATTTTGATAGCCTAAAAATTATGAATGCACTCGCCGAAAGGCTGCGTTATGCGCGGGAGTAAGCTGGCATGAACCAATCGGAGTTAGCACGCCGGGTGGGGATCAGGCCGCAGGCCATGCAGTTTATAGAGGCGGAGCGCGTACACAGGCTGAGAAATTTTGTAACCCTAACTGCTCGGGACTAACCCTATGCCGACAATTGCAACAACCGCCAGAAAAACGCTTGCGCATAAAGTCCGATTACTGCGGTTTCTGCGCGGCTGGAGCCAGGAAGTATTGGCCGAAACCAGCGGATTGCATCGCACCTATATCAGCTCAATTGAGGGGGCGAGCGCAATATCAGCCTGGATAATATCGAGAAATTGGCGCTGGGCTTCGGCGTTGCTATTACTGAATTGTTCGACCGCAATAAGAGCGAAAACGGGCTATGAGGAGGGATATTTTTTATTGGGAAGAACCTGTATCGTGGTTTTATTTATGATCCCGGAGAAACCATGAGTCCCCGTGTGATTGTGTTCGATGTCAATGAAACCCTGTTGGATTTAAGCGCGCTCGACCATCATTTCCAGCACGCCTTCGGCAACGCCGTGGCGCGGCAGGAATGGTTCGCGCAACTGCTTCGCTCCGCCATGATCGCTACGTTGACAAATACTTACCATGATTTCACTACACTTGCGGGCGCCGCCCTGGATATGGTCGCGGCGCGGCGAGAAGTGCATCTATCGGCAAATACCCGCGCCGGAATTCTAGGCCAAATGAGGCACCTGCCGCCCCATCCTGAGGTGCAGGTAAGTCTGGAGCGTTTGCATGACGCCGGGTTGCGGCTGGCGGCTTTAACCAACTCCGCCCCTGCTGCCGCGGAGGCGCAATTAAGCAATGCCGGGCTTAAAGAATTTTTCGAACAGATTATATCGGTGGATGCGGTAAAACGGTATAAACCCGCGCCCGAACCTTATCGCTGGGCGGCCGAGCGCCTGGGCGTGAACATCGGTGACATGCGGCTGGTGGCGGCGCACGATTGGGATGTGGCGGGGGCGATGAAAGCCGGTGGTAAGGCCGCGTTCGTGGCGCGCCCGGGCATGGTGTTGAACCCGCTGATGCCGCGCCCGGATGTGATCGGCAAGGACCTCACTGAGGTTTCCCAGCGGCTGTTGGAAATCGATGCTTAGCCAAAAATCTATCGCGCCAAGCGAACCGTGAATTACTCCAACAGGATATTGAAAAAATCCCTCCGTGGCCTTTTTGACTCGGACCATCCCTGGTCCTCGCCCTACGGGCGCTACCAGGTAGCGTCCACTCTCTCCCGGAGAAATTGTCAACACGCAAAGCAAAAAGCGGCCGCTCCTGCGCCTCCCTGCGCTCGCGACGCACAGGGAGGTGCAAGTGTCGCGGGAGGCAGGATGCCGAGAGCGACCGGCATTCGTGCATTCTGCACAGCATGGCCCTTTAATATAAGGGGGCTTTGCTTCATTCCTCAATCACTTAAGTGATTGAAAAATGGCGGTACGTCCCTATACCGCGCCACAAGCTGTTGAAAAACTCGTTTTTCAACAGCCTGCTAATACTTCGACTTTCACAAGATCGCCCGGGTTCACTGCTTTTAATCGTTTAACATCGTCCAATGCCTGCCCCCAGATATTGGTTTTCGCCGCCAGGCGGATTTCGTCGCCGCGTGAAACCGGTGTTTTTCCATAACCGATGGCGATGGAATCTCCTTCCACCCAGAAAGCGAGTTCACCCGGTTGCACGACATCCCTGGCATCCGCCTCTTTTTTTACTCTCACCGGCGTGGAGAAATAGACCTCCTCGCCCCAGGTTAGCGCCTTGGATTGAAACGGCAGCTTTTGATAAATCGCCTCGGCGGTAGGTGTGGCGAAAAGCTGTGCGCGTAGCTCGACCGCGCCCAGGGTGATTTTGAGCTTACGCATAGGCTCAAAATAACGCCATTTGGGAACCCGGCTCTCGCCGGAATTGCGCGGTTGAAAGTTGCGGCCTGTTACCCAAAATTTTTGCTTTACGGCAGGCGATCTCGAACAAACCCGCAATTTGCTCGGCAAAAATACCTTCTCCTTGCATACGCGCACCGAAACGGGAATCGTTCAGTTTATCCCCGCGCATCGCGCGGATGCGGTTCAACACCTTGTCTTTTCGGTCCGGCATATGGGTTTCCAGCCATTGACTAAACAAATCCTTCACGCCATAAGGCAAACGCACCGGCTGCATGCCGGCGAAGCTAGCCCCGGCCGCCACCGCCGCTTGTACGATCGCCGGAATTTCTTCATCCGTCAACCCCGGAATAACGGGAGCAATATTAACGCCGGCAGGAATGCCGCCCGCGGCCAGCTTTTGAATCGCCTCTAAACGCCTGCTGGGATGGGACGCGCGCGGCTCCATGATGCGGGCAAGCTTTGCATTAAGCGTAGTGATCGAAATAATCACGGCGGCGGCGTTGACCCTGGCGAGTTCGGCAAGATAGTCGATGTCGCGCGTCACCAGAAAATTTTTTGTGA
Source organism: Acidiferrobacterales bacterium (assembly GCA_035300145.1). Taxonomy (GTDB): domain Bacteria; phylum Pseudomonadota; class Gammaproteobacteria; order Acidiferrobacterales; family DATGVQ01; genus DATGVQ01. The sequence continues at coordinate 9,533 of DATGVQ010000054.1, forward strand.
TAATCACTACCGGGTTGCGGAACTCCGCCAATACTTGCAAACAACGCCGGGTAATGTGTAGTTTGCGCTCAATCGGCTGGAACGCATCCGTGACCCCGCTTAGCGCCAATACTTGAGGAACCCATTTAGGGCTTGCCAGCGCCGCGCGCAATAATTCCGGCGCATTTTTTTTTACAAGAATCTTCGATTCAAAATCCAAACCGGCGGAAAACCCGAGATATTCGTGGGTCGGGCGCGCATAGCAATAAATACAGCCGTGCTCGCAGCCGCGATAGGGATTAATGCCGGCGTTAAACCCGACATCCGGGCTGTCGTTTTTGGCGATAATGCTCTTGGTGGTATCGAGGAACAGTTGGGTGACTGGCACAGCCCGCGGTTCATCTTCCGTATGATCGTGCACGTGCTCATAGGCAACAAAACGGTTTTTTGGATTAACCGCAGTGCCGCGGCCGTGCAAGCGTTCCGGCGGCAATAATCTTTTCATTTGCATAGTTTACAATGAATAAACCGAGAACAAAAAGAGAACATTAAATCCAACAGTAAAAATGGAGGTTAAAAATGCTAAAAAATCTCGCCACTGCGTTTGGGGTTATTTTTCGTCGGGGTCCTTGGTTTTGTGCCGGGGGTAACTACAAATGATCATCTGCTTGTTATCTTCAAGGTTTGTCCTCGTCGACACCCGCTTAAAAGCATGCGCTTAAAAAACGCCGGCGGTACTGTAATAAAAACCCCGCGTTTCAAGCGGGCTTTTTATTACGGGCACTCTTTTTCATTAATCCGCTTTTTTGGCATACTGGCGCCTGCCATGAAGCCACGCGCACTAAAATCCGACGAATTCCTGGTAAGGTCTGAGCCTTATTATGAACCGCAACGCCAGGAAATCGCCTTGTTCGAGGCGGCCTATCGCAATCAAATTCCGATTCTGCTAAAAGGGCCGACCGGCTGCGGCAAAACCCGCTTCATGGAACACATGGCGTGGCGCCTCAAGCGCCCCTTGATCACGGTCTCCTGCCATGACGATTTGACCGCTTCCGATCTGGTCGGCCGTTTTCTAATTACCGCCGGTGAGACCGTTTGGGTGGATGGACCGCTGGCGCGCGCGGTGCGCATGGGCGGTATCTGTTATTTAGACGAGATCGTCGAGGCACGTAAAGACACTACCGTTGTCATTCATCCGCTAGCGGACGACCGGCGCACGCTGCCCATAGAAAAAACTGGCGAGGTCTTGTCGGCGCCCGCCGAGTTCAGCCTCACCATCTCTTACAATCCGGGCTATCAGAGTGTGCTTAAAGATCTGAAACAGAGCACGCGTCAGCGCTTTGTCGCCATCGAATTCGATTATCCCAATCCGGAATTGGAAAAGAAAATCGTCATGCATGAAACCAAGCTGGACGCCGAGACCGCCGCCAAACTCGTCAAGTTCGCCGGCATGACGCGTAATCTTAAAGGCAACGGGCTCGAGGAAGGCGCCAGCACGCGTTTACTGGTGCACGCCGGTAAACTCATGGCCAGCGGCATTCCGCCCCAACAGGCCTGCCACGGCGCCATCGCCGAAGCGTTAACCGATGAACCGGAGATGCTGGCGGCTATCAACGAGCTAGGCGCGTCATTGTTTTAGTCTTTAAAATAAACGCCTATTTTTTAGTCGACACTCTTCCACCTATCCAAGATAGGCTTGATGTACAAAAATTATGCCCTTTAGGGTGCCGATATTTAGTCAGGCATCTTTCAAATAAGGAGAGCTAGCAAATGCCATCTTCTAAAGAAAAGAAACGAAACACGAAACCATTCACAACTATCGCCATTGCCTTTTTCGCGCTACTTGCTTTTCTGCACCTTCTCCGGCTCTTTTTGGGTTGGGAAGTTACAGTGAACGGCATAATCGTTCCCATGTGGGTGAGTGTGGTCGGTTTTTTAATTGTCGCCGGCCTGGCGGTGGCGCTCTGGCGCGAAGCGCACAAGTAGAGGAAAAGGAGAACTGTCAATTTTTCCAGATTTGATTTCGGTACAGTCATAAGCTCAAGATTATGCAGTCAAGTTGAATTCACTGCTACAGATTTTATTCAGGGCTTTTTATGTTATGTCCAATAATCCATTGAGCGCAGCCGAGCTGGAAGAAAGGCTCAATGTCCTGCTCGACTCGTTATTATCCTCGCATCATATCACCTCGGAACCGGCGCAGGCATTAGCGGAGCTCACGCGAGCGCAGCAGGAATTCGTATTACGCTGGGCCGGTGTTATCGCTAAAACCAATGCTGAATTGGCATACGAATTCGCCGGTCAGGCGCCCGGTAGTTTCCATATTATGGACCCGGAAGATGTTGCGGCCTGGATTATCCAGGCCATGGATGTGTATGACAAAAACGGCCTGTATCCCGCTATCGCCGTTCTTAAGCAGGTGCGCGGTTTCGCCGCCAACGCAAAAGAGCGCGCGAGCCGGGTTGGCTTCCCGGAGGTGGCACGGCTGCTGACGCTCTTTATCACCGGCCTATCCGGCCGCCCACTTACTCTGGCGGCAAGCGATGAAGTGTATACCGATACCGACACGCTGTTTCTTCCCCATCATCTAGTCCGCTTCCCGCAGCCCGCCGCTAACTTGCGACTCTATAAAGCGATGGTTGTACACCAATGGGCGCAAACTCGGTTCGGCACGTTCCGGCTGGATCTTATGCAAACGTATAAGAATTTTGCCGATCCGGAAAAGGCATTGCGTTTATTTCACGCCTTAGAGACCGTTCGCTTGGATAGCTGCATCGCTGCTGAATTTCCCGGTTTGTATCGCGAGATGCAACAACTGTGCAACGTGTCGGGCGATGCGGCTTATCCGCCCGCCTGGGCGGCTCATATCAAGCGGCTGCAACAGCCACACGCGACCGTCGAAGATACTTTTGAAGCGGTAGCGGCGCTGTATGATAACGAACTGCCGGCGCCCGTGTGCTATCAAGGCCGGTTGTTTCCCGAACGCGCGAGGCAGGTCATTCTTGCTCGCGTCATGCTGGAAAAACAACAGCTCCGGGAAGCGCTTTCCCGCTTGATTGGCGAACAAGGAAAAGAACGAACAGATAATAACGAAGGAGCGGGTGGGATTCCTCGTTTCAGCGCCAATAAAAAAACGGGCCGGAAGTCCAGCGATGATGTTGACTTCGAGTTAAACCTAAACGGCCGGCCTATCACCATACCGGATAGCCTGCGCGTTCTGATGAATTCCATTGCCCAGGACTTAGGCGAGATCCCGGAAGATTATTTAAGCCTCGCCACCGGCGGCGGTGAATATGACCGCAAAAATCAGGCGGAAAAATCGCAAGCGGCGTGGGAAACCACCGAGCACGATAAATACTTGCTTTACAATGAATGGGACTACCGCCGCCAACACTACCGGAAAGAGTGGTGCGTGTTACGCGAGGTGGATGTCGATCTGCTCAATGAGCCTTTCGTCCAGCATACCTTGAAAAAGTATGCCGCGCTCGCCGCTAACTTGCGCAAGACCTTCGAGATGTTACGCGATGAAAACAAGCGGCAAAAGAGGCAAAAATATGGCGATGATATCGATTTAGACGCGTTGGTGGAGGCGCATGCGGATTTGCGTTCCGGGCGCGAAATGACCGAGCACCTGTTCGTTAAACTGCATAAGGTTGAGCGGGATATCGCGGTCATGTTTATGGTGGACATGAGCGGTTCCACCAAAGGCTGGATCAACGATGCCGAGCGTGAATCTTTGGTATTGTTGTGCGAGGCCTTGGAGATCCTCGGCGACCAATATGCGATTTACGGATTCTCCGGCATCACGCGCCAGCGCTGCCAGTTGTTCCATATCAAGCATTTTGGCGAGCGGTACTCTGATTTGGTCAAAAGCCGCATCGCCGGCATGAAACCGCACGACTACACCCGTATGGGCGTCATCATCCGCCATTTAAGCAAATTACTTAACGACATCGAAGCGCGCACCAAGCTGTTGATCACCTTATCCGACGGCAGGCCCGATGATTATGACGGTTACGGCGGTGATTACGGCATTGAAGACACACGCCAGGCCTTGTTCGAGGCCAAGCACAATGGCATACATCCGTTTTGCATTACCATCGATAACACCGCGCGCGACTATCTGCCGCACATGTACGGCGCCGCCAACTACATTCTGATCGATGATGTGCGCAAACTGCCGCTCAAGGTGGCGGACATCTATCGCCGGCTGACGACGTAGGCTTTGTCATGATTGCATGGCGGTTGCCGCGAAACTGGGGCGCTGCTTCATCGCCTCATACCATTTCGCGATTGCCGGATAATCCGCCAAGCTGTATTGACACTTCTCCAGATACGCGAGACTGGTTACGGTCGCGAGATCGGCGATAGTGATATCGTTACCGCAAACATAGCGGCGTTTGCCGAGCTCGCCGTCCAAAACCGGTAAGATAATTAGCAACCACTTCTTCCCATCTTCAATCGCTTGCGCATTACCCTTTTCGCGCAAAACTAAGGTGTTAAAGGCAATTTTACCTACCTCTGGACCCAGGCGGGTGTGGTTCCAATCCAGCCATCGCTCCACCTGTGACCGCGCCTTAATGTCACGGGGATACCAACTTTGCGCGCCGTGCTTATCCGCCAGATAGCGTAGAATCGCGTGGCTTTCCCACAGCACAAAACCATCGTCGTCGATCACCGGTACTTTGCCGTTGGGATTCATCGCCAGGAATTCCGCCGCATGCTGTTTTTTATTGAAAAGATCAACGACTTGATAGTCATAGGGGACGCCGAGTTCCTCGCAAAACATCTGCACTCTGCGCGCATGGCTTGAAAAGGGGTGACCGTATAGTTTCATCATTGCCTCCTGGTTTATGCTGTTACGAAAGACAAATCGATAATGCCTCTTTTAGTGTCTTCGGAGTGGCGATCTCAGCGGCCTGATCCGACAAAGTCCCGCGCCTCTTTGGCAAGGCTTAACCATTTCTCCTTGGTGACCGGGGCGATGGCCACCCACTCCTTCATCAGCCGCCCATGGCCAGGGTCGAAATGCTGTCCGTCTCCGGATGCAACCAAGGCATCAACCCGCTCTTTCGGGAGCTTTACCACCAGCTTCCCCTTGACCAGCATGGCGAATACCTTGCCG
>DATGVQ010000055.1:0-26935 GCA_035300145.1 Acidiferrobacterales bacterium
GTTTTTCATCACCCTGCGGTGGCCGCTCTCGCGCATCCCTGCGCTACGCGGCACTAGGGCTTCCTGCCTGTCGCGGTATAGGGACGTACCGCTATTTTTCAAACACGCTGAGTGTTTGAAAAATGAAGCAAAGCAAAAACCGCGCTTTTTGCTTTGCGTGTTGAAAAAGGCCATGGATGGACTTTTTCAACAACCTATTTAGAACCATGGGCAAACTGCGCAGGCCGAGAAAAGTGGTTAATGATATACGATTCGCACCGGAGATGCATTTTATGCAATAGACTGTCCACTGGTATCTCAAAACTCCGTGTGGAGGCGGATCGTGCCAACATTCACCGGGCCGCGATCCGCGTTGTAGGCCGGGTTCTGGATGCGCTGCCAGTCCAGGCTGATCCAGGCGCCGGTGACCAGGTTCATCCGGTAGAAGGCTTCGACGATACTTTCAGGGCGGTAATTGAGCCGTCCGTCTCCAATGAAGAAGCCGAGCCCTCCGGCGGCCAAGTAATCTCGGTGCGCATTCGATAGGTAGTTGCGGGCGAAGGCGACGCCGGAGGCGTCTTGACTACGCCCCCAAGCGGCGCCTTTAATGAGCGCGCCCCCCGACAGGGAACGGTCGATTTCGGTGAAGGCGTAGGTTTCGGTTTGTCCGTCTGCCCACATCGCGCGGGCGAACAGGCCGATATCTGTCCTAATCGCCTGTTCCAGGTTGATGCCGACGCCTTTTTTGACCTGCTCTCCCGTGCGCACGGCGTTGATGTCAGGAGTCGTTCCGGTTTGGGCCGCGAGATCGAGAGCGTCGCTGAAGCGGGACATCCTGGCCCGGTTACGAAAGACGAGCACCCGCACCTTGCCCGGCTGATTCCAAACTGTGTGCCCCTGCTCGATCTCGATCTGGTCGCCGTAGTGCCGGAAGACATGCGGGTCGAGCGGAAGCTGATTCGGCTCTTTCGGCTGGATGAAGCGCCCGGCGCGGATGGCCCAGTCGTCGTGGAAGTACTCCAGCGCCGTGCCCCACGAGTAGCCGCGCGCATCCGCCGCATAGTCGTAGGCACCATGCGTCATCAGGGACCAGTTCAGGAACTGCGTGCGTGGATCATGGCTGTAAGCGTTGCCGTCGAAAAGATCGAGTACTGACAGGTTGCCCACCGTGAGCACGAAACGCCGCTTGTCGACCGTGCCGGCAAGCTGCCTGGCGTCCGACTCCACCGGCTCCCTGCCGCCGCCCATACCCCAGGTCTGGCGCAGGAACAGGCGCGCCCGGTAGAACGCAGGCGTCGGCCCCGTGACGCGAGCTATCTCGCCGTTGGTAAAGCCACCCAAGCCGGTCAGATTGGAGAGCGGCACTCCTTGCACAACTTCGGGATCGAAATACAGTTCGCCGCTCGCCCATGGGCGAAAGCCGAGCGCCGCGGTGGCGGTGAACGAGTAGCTCTTCTCCCGCCCGGGCGACAGGCTGTTGTGCCCGGAATACGCGGCGGCGAAGGGTGGTTTTGCCTGCCACACGTAGGTGGCCTGAAGCTTGGCGTTCCAGTCCTCGAACTCCGGTGTTTGCGCGCAGACTACGGCGGGCAGCAGCGTTCCGACTATGACCGCCAGGCGGCGGTGCTGCAACAGCAAGGTCATGGCATCTCCCCAAAAATCTCTCATCGAGGCAGAGCCCGCCCGGCAGGCAAGAACCGACGGTGCCGCGCCGAATCATCGGCAAGACACAGGCGACGCACGACCGCATGCACTTGGCCGCATGTCACGAAACACCCGGGGGTGCCTCTCAGTCCATAGTCAGTCGCTCGGCGCCACGGCGCCGACCATCCGCCAGAGTCAAGTGAGATTGGAAGCTTTGGAGGCGCGGATGATGGTCCCGCGTCTGAATGTCGCTTCCCGCCTTCGGCAAGATAACGGCAGGAGAAGTGCCTGCGCGTTATCTTGCTGAGACGCCGCCGTCCGCCGAGGATCGACAACTGCCGTCACTCGAACAAGTGCCCGGGTCTCCGCAGTAACAAAACGGCGCGCATGATAACGTGAAATGCCGGGCTTGGTAAAGTTTTAAGTTTAGATATTGGAGAGAACCGCCTAAGCAGCTACCGAAAATATTCAAAAAAATATTAGCAATATTGAAAGGAACAGATTGATCAAAAGAAGTATAGACAACTATCAGGGCTAAAGGATATACGATTCGCACGCGCGATGCATGCCGACCGGCGATTTTGCGACAACGGCAGGACGAACTAATGCGGCAGACGGTTGCTTTAGTGAATTATGGAATCGAGATGCTCGATATCGTTAATCACGCGCCACTCGGTCGCTCCCGCCGCCTTTACGCGCTTTTGCCACCACTCCAAGCGACCCACATAAAGGCGCGGGTCGGCATTATCCGTATGCAGTTTTATCACATTGACCGCCACCACGCGGATGTTCTTTAGGTCGATAGGAAAGTTGCGCACCGCGGACTTATCCAGCTCTTCCTGCATATCGGAAAAGATCAGGATAATCTTCTGCCCAGCGCCGGTTTCATTCAGATATTCCGCGCCCTGCAACAGGCCGCCGGTGATATCGGTATAGGCGCTGCCGTGAACCGTCTTCACGAACGCGTCGATTTTTTGCTTAAAATCGCGCTTTTGCGTGTCCGCCTGGGACGGGCGGCTGTCGAAGCGCACCTTGGCGATGATGTCTTTCTCGGAGAAGCTGCGGCTTTCCACCCGCGCAACCGCCAGCGAGTCCCCGGGCTGCAGCGTGCCCAGCAGATAGTTGACGATGCGCCGCGCCTTGTCGGCCTCCGCCGCGTACGTGCCCGACGTATCAATCAGCATGTACACCGCCTGTGCATGGGTGCGCGCGTCGGTGCACGCGGAGGACAACGCCAACAGCAGCGGTAAAGAAACGGCCCACCACGCGCGCCTCATAACGAGCGCTCCCCATTCTTTAATGCGGCGTCGCGCCGGCCGTCCAGGGTGCGCGCGCGCGCCACTCCCTGCGGTCGAGCCGCCTTCACGGCGCGTTCGATCAGGAGCGGCACCATGATCACGACATCGTAGAAGGCCATCAGCAATCGGCTCGCCTGCCGGACGAGATTACTCAAGATGCGTAGGGCAAACGCCGCCGCGCGGATAATAGACACGAGCAGCACGCCGACAACGGTGCGCGTCGAATGGATCAACGATTCGAGCGGTATCGCGACAAACGCCAGCGCGAACGGCAGGATAAAGCCCAGTACCATTTGCCCGACGGTGGGAATATGCGAGACCCAGCCTGCGTTTGGCGCGGCCTGCGCCGCTCCCGCAAGCGATTGCGTCAGCGCCTGCTTGTTCTCGAAGATAATGTCGCGCATGAACGCAAGCGTCGCTTCGACACTGGCGAGCGTCACCAGCATGATCAGCGAGAACCACATCAAGCGCCGGCGCATGCGCTCACTCATATTGGCAATTCCGGGAAACAGATGCGTTATGCCCAAGAGCTCCACTAAAAACAGGCCCATCGACGCTTCCACAAGAATAATAACCAACGCCGCGATCTGCGATATCGAAAAAGGACCGATGTAACTGCCCCCACCGACCATTTCCGACATCGGCAACGCGATCAAGTTGAAATTGACAAACGCGCCGCCCAAGGCGACGAGCACGACGAGCAGGGCGATGGCGAATTGCGTAAAGCCGGAGTGGGTCAAGACCTGCTCCGCGCGATCCGTTTTTGCGTTGATCTCCTGGTACTTTTCCATTTGCGTGTCCACTACCGCCGCGCTTTGCTGGATGCCGGTTAATTTTTTATCGACTTGCGACAAGGTCTTGTCGAGCGATCGCCAAAACGGCATGAACCCGCGCAGGATTTTATGGCGTGCCTTGTAGGAGCGCCGGTATTCGTCGAGCGCCTTATCGTGGATCTTATTTACCGACCTGTTAATCTCCTGCAGAATATTTTGCACCATCTCGTTGCCGTTGGATTTGATCTTGGCCATGGCGGCCACGGCTTCGATCCAATCCGGCGGCGGCGGCGGCACCTCGCCGCATTTCTTATAATCCTCTTCGACGCGCGTAATCTCGTCCAACAGTTTGCGTTGCAACGTTGGGTAGCCGTGCAGGTCGCGCGTGACCAAAACGCCGACCCGCTCGAACTCGCGCTCGACCAGCTTGCCCACCTCTTCGCGTCCGTGCGCCAACAAGACGATTTTGTTGCGCTGCCTCAACTCCTGCGCGGTCACCATCAGCCAGCGCGCGCCCAGCCGCAGCGGACTGCTGATAAGATGGCTTATTGAACGAATAAGGGCATGCGCCGGCCTGCGCGCGGCGTATAAAAAAGGCATACCGATAACAAACAGAACGAGCACGGACACGATGGTGTTGTCCGGCCAAATCATCCAGGAATGCCAGGCTGTCATATTGGTCCCCCTCTGAGCGGCGCTTAAAATCCGCCCTCACTTAGCATATTGACCGCCCGGCGAACAATACCGGGCCGACGAAATAACCGATTTTAAGGACTACTGGTAAAAAAAAGCCGCTCTTAAGGCCTGTTATCGAGTATAGCCTCTTTTTTGGAGGGCAACATATCTTCGCGCGAGATACCAAGCCACATGACGATCGGGCTTGCGACCAGCGCCGACGAGTAGATGCCGAATAATATGCCGATGGTAAGCGCCACCGCGAAAAAATGCAGCGCTTCTCCGCCGAAGAACAACATGGAGAGCACGGCGAGCTGGGTGGAACCGTGGGTGATGATGGTGCGCGACAGCGTGCGCGTGATGGCGTTGTCGATGATCTGCGGCACGCCGGCGTGACGCATCTTGCGGAAATTCTCGCGAACGCGGTCAAACACCACCACCGACTCGTTCACCGAATAGCCGAAAATCGCCAGTACCGCCGCCAGCACGGTGAGCGAGAACTCCCACTGAAAGAAGGCGAAGAAACCGAGGATAATGACGACGTCGTGCAGGTTGGCGACGATGGTCGCCACGCCGAACTTCCACTCGAAGCGGAACCACAGATAGAACACGATACCGAGCGACACGAACAGCAGCGCCAGCGCGCCGTTCTCCACCAGCTCGCGGCCGACCTGCGGACCGACGAACTCCACCCGCCGCAACTCCACCTTGCTGTCCTGCCTGCGCAACAACTGCAACACCTCGTCGCTGAGCTGCGCGCTGGTGAGGCCGGGCTTGGCCGGCAGCCGGATCAGTACGTCCTGCGCGGTGCCGAAATTCTGCACCGTCACGTCTCGAAAGTTACCGCTCTGCAGGGCGTTGCGTATCTTGCTCAGATCCGCGGGCTGCCCGTAACTCACTTCCAGCACGGTGCCGCCGGTGAAATCGACACCGAAATTGAGTCCTTTGGTGGCGAGAAAAATTATTGCCAATAGAAACGTAACGAGCGAAATCGCATTGAACACCAATGCGTGGCGCATGAACGGGATGTCTGTGCGTATCCTGAAGAATTCCATGAGTGTTTATCCTCTCTGAGCGGTCTGCTGCCAGGAAGTGTTGCCGATCGGGACGCGTTCGAGCTTGCGCTGTTTGCCGTAGAGCAGATTGACGATGGCGCGCGACACCATGACCGAGCTGAACATGGAGGTCAGGATGCCGAGGCACAACACCACGGCGAAGCCGCGTATCGGGCCGCTGCCGAACAAGAACAACGCCGAGCCGGCGATGAAGTTGGTCACGTTCGAGTCGAGGATGGTGCCGAACGCCTTGTCGTAGCCGGTGTAGATACTGGCCTGCGGGGTATTGCCGTTCCGGAGCTCCTCGCGGATGCGCTCGTTGATAAGCACGTTGGCATCGATCGCCATACCGACGGTGAGGGCGATACCGGCCATGCCCGGCAGCGTGAGCGTGGCCTGAAGCAGCGACAGCAGCGCCACCAGCAGCAGCACGTTAATGCCGAGCGCGACCACCGAAACCATGCCGAACACAAGGTAGTAGATCATCATGAATACCGCGATCAAGGTGAACCCGATCCAGGTCGACTGGAAGCCGCGCTCGATATTGTCCGCACCAAGACTCGGTCCGACCGTGCGCTCTTCGATGATCTCGATCGGCGCCGCCAATGCGCCGGCGCGCAGCAGCAAAGCCAGATCCTGCGCTTCTTGGACATTATCCAACCCGCTGATCTGAAAACGCTTGCCCAGTTGCTCGCGAATGACCGGCGCGGTAATGACCTCTTCGATGCGCTCCTTAACGCGCACTTCCTTGCCGTTCTCATCCAGCACCGGCCTGCCTTCGGCGTCGCGCTTGACCTCGGACTTCAGTTCGATGTAAACCACCGCCATGCGTTTGCCGACGTTGTCGCGCGTGATGCGCTGGTTTTTTTCCGCGCCGCGCGCATCGAGCGTGATGTGCACCACCGGGCCGCCGGCCTGGTTATCAAAACCGGCGGCCGCATCGGTAATGTTGTCGCCGGAATAAATCAGCGGTTTTTTCAGCAAGATCGGCGCGCCACGGCGATCGTGATAGAGTTTGGACCCGGGCGGAATCCGTCCACTCAGCGCATCGAGCACGTTATGTTCCTCGTCCACCATCATGATTTCCAGGGTGGCGGTACGGCCGAGAATTTCCTTGGCGCGCGCGGTGTCTTGCACCCCCGGCAACTGCACGACGATACGGTCGTCACCCTGTTGTTGGATGACCGGCTCGGCCACCGCCAGCTCATCCACCCGCTTGCGTAACGCGGTGATGTTTTGCTCCAACGCAAACTTGCGCTTTTCGCGCAGCGCCGGCTCGCTGAGCCTTGCCACCAGGGTATATTCCCCTTTCTGCTGGCTATCGGTCAGCACCAATTCCGGCAATTCCTGACGGATTACATCGCGCGCCTGGCTGCGCGTGGCCTCGTCACGAAACTTGATTTCTAATCCGCCGGCGTCGCGGCGCGAGACGGTAAGGTAGCGCACTTTTTTGTCTTGCAGCGTGCGGCGCAGGTCTTCGATATAACGTTCCTCGGCCTGCTTGATCGCCGCCTGCATGTCGACTTGCATGAGGAAATGCACGCCGCCGCGCAGATCCAAACCCAAATACATCGGCTTGGCGTTCAATAATGCCAGCCAAGCGGGGGTTGCCGGCAATAGATTAAGCGCCACGGTATATTGATTACCTAATTCCTTTTGTACCCTGTCCTTTGCCCGTAACTGGGTGTCGGTATCGCGGAAGCGGACTTTAGCGCCGTGTTCATCCAATAAGGTTGAGGTATAAGGCAGATTCGCCTGCTTTAATATCTGTTCGATTTGGGCCAAGCTGCCGGCGTCGACGCGGGTGGTGCGCGTGGCGGACACCTGGATCGCCGGGTCTTCGCCGTACAGATTGGGCAAGGCATAAATCAGCCCCAGCACGACTGCGACCAGGATCAGCAAATACTTCCATAAGGGATACTGATTAGGCATAAGAAATCAGGATTTTAATGTCCCTCTCGGCAGCACCGACTGAATCGCTTGACGCTGCACCTTCACCGTAACCCCATTGGCGATCTCGACCGTTAAAAAACTCTCGTCTATCTGGGTGATTTTACCGGCGATGCCGCCGCCGGTGACGATCTCATCACCTTTGGCCAGGGCCTCGAGCATGGTCTTGTGTTCCTTCGCGCGCTTGGTCTGCGGGCGAATCAGCAGAAAATAGAAAATAATAAAAATAATAATCAGGGGAAGAAACCCCATTATGCCACCGGCCGCTTGCGATGCAGCCCCGGCAGCGCCTTGCGCCCAGGCTTCAGAAACGAAAAAATTCATGCTATTTCCTTTGTAATATTTTTAAGTTGTTTCTTTAACTTATAGACTCGGTTTATCTTTACCGCGCATACGATAAAACTTATTGACAAAATCATCCAGCTTTTTAGCGGAAATCGCTGCCCGTAAATCGCGCATGAGCGTCTGATAATAATGCAAATTATGGATGGTGTTGAGCCGGGCGCCCAAAATTTCATTACTTCGCTGTAAATGGCGCAAATAAGCGCGCGTGTAATTTTTACAGGTGTAGCAGTCGCAATCCGGGTCAACCGGCGCGGTATCGGCAGCATAACGCCGGTTGCGAATCTTGACCTCCCCCTGATGGGTAAACAGCCAACCGTTACGCGCGTTGCGCGTCGGCAGAACGCAATCGAACATATCGATCCCGCGGCGCACCGCTGCGACGATATCCTCCGGCGTGCCCACCCCCATCAGATAACGCGGCTGCGCCGCCGGTAACTGCGGCGCGATATGCGCCAGGATGGCAAACAAGGCCGGCTTGGGTTCGCCCACCGACAGCCCGCCGATGGCGTAGCCGTCGAAGCCGATCTGGCGTAAACCAACCAGAGAAATATCGCGCAGATGTTCATACATGCCGCCTTGGACAATACCGAACAGCGCGGCGGTACTGTCGCCGTGGGCAATCTTGCTGCGCTCGGCCCAGCGCAGCGATAGCTCCATCGACGCACGCGCCTGCGCTTCGGTCGCCGGAAACGCGGTGCATTCATCAAACACCATGACAACATCGGCGCCGAGCTGATGTTGGACCGCGATTGCCTGCTCCGGTCCCAGGAATAGGCGTTTCCCATCCACCGGCGATTGAAACTGCACGCCTTGTTCCGTGATTTTGGTCGCTACCGGCTTCCGGGCCGCTATCGACGTCCTCGACCGCCGGTTCCCGACGCGATCTACCTCCTCCATCCCTGGAGTCGTGTCTCGCGCGGCATTAGCGCGTCCCTGCGCGTCACTCGTATGTCCCGGTACATCGCGCAATTTGCCTAAGCTCCACACTTGGAAGCCGCCCGAATCCGTTAAAATAGGACCGTCCCAATGCATAAACTTGTGCAAGCCGCCGTGGGCGGCGACCACATCGACCCCGGGGCGCAGCATTAAATGAAACGTATTGCCAAGAATAATCTCTGCCCCTAGCGCGCGCAGCTCTTCCGCCACCATCGCTTTAACCGTGCCGGCAGTGCCGACCGGCATAAAAACCGGGGTGTCCACCGTACCCCGGGTAAAAACCATGCGTCCACGGCGCGCCGTGCCGTCTTGATTAAGCAGCTCGAATTTCATCGAAGCTTATAGTCGTTTGAGTTTTAAACTCAGCGATGCCAGGCATAGGGGAGTCAGTCAGGGCTAAATTTCTTTTTTAAACTACCGCGACGCCTGGTCTTCTTTGCTTGCGGGTCTTTGCTTGCATCTTTCCGCTACCGCTGCGACGCCGGTAGATAAACCGTGAAGACGGTGCCGACCCCGACTGTGGATTCGGCGTTGATGCAGCCGCCGTGGCGCTTGATGATGGAATAGGTGGTGGCAAGCCCAAGCCCGCTGCCATGTTGTTTGGTAGTGAAATACGGATCGAAGACCTTGGCGAGGTGCTGGGGGGCGATGCCCGCGCCTTGGTCTTTAAAGCTGAGTTTAACGTAACGCCCGGGCGGTAACGGCACCGGGGCGTTGGGATTGAGCACAATGTTTTCCGCCCGGACCTTAAGGGTGCCGCCTTCCGGCATGGCCTGCGCGGCGTTGATGACCAAGTTTTTGATGACCTGGCTGATTTGACCGGCATCGTATTCCGCCGGCCACAAGTCGGGCGGGAGTACAAACTCGGCACGCACATTGGCGCCGGCAAGCGCGAAGCGGGTGGTATCCTGGATGACGTCGTTTAAGACGGCCGGTTTTTTGATCGGGGCGCCGCCTTTGGCGAAGGTGAGAAGCTGCTGGGTAAGATCGCGCGCGCGCCAGAAAGACTTTTCCGCCTCATTGAGGAGTTCATGGATTTTGTCGCCGCCTTGGGTGTACATTTTCGCCAGCGCGACGTTACCGAGAATCGCGGTTAAGATATTGTTGAAGTCATGGGCGATGCCGCCGGCGAGTACGCCGATGGATTCGAGTTTTTGCGATTTAATAAGTTCGTCTTCGAGGCGCTGTTTTTCAGTGACGTCGCGGAAGACTAACACGATCCCGGCGATGTTATTGTTTTTATCGCGGATCGGCGCGCCGCTGTCGGCGATCATGCGCTCGGCGCCGTCTTTGGCAATGAGCAGGGTGGGGTTGGCGATCTCGGTAACGCCTCCGGCTCTTAAGGTTTTTTCCACCGGGTTTTCGCGCGGTGTGCGGGTCTTTTCATGGACGATGTGGAACACCTCGGGCAGCGGTTTGCCGAACGCCGCTTGCTCGCTCCAGCCGGTTAAGTATTGCGCCACGCTGTTCATCAATACGATGCGGCCTTCGGTGTCGGTGGTGATGACGCCATCGCCGATGCTTTGCAGAGTGATGGCCAAGCGCTCTTTTTCGGCGGCGAGGAGGGTTTCGTTCTTACGGCGTTCGTTGAGTTCCTGCTCCAGCTTTTGATTCACCGCTTGCAGTTGCGCGGTGCGCTCGATGATGCGGCGCTCCAGGCTCTTATGCAGCTTCTGGATTTCCTCTTCCGCCCGCTTGCGCTGAATAACCGGGCCCAAGTGCGCTGCCAGACCGGATAAAAACGCAATCAGGCCCGGGTCTTCTGGACGCGCTTTCAACTGATAAAGTGCGATCACCGCCACCACCCGGTCGCCGGTAAGCACCGGGATGCTGACGCCGGTCTTCAGGCCTAGTTCGGCGGCAAGCGGGGCGCGTCTAAAATCTTTATCCACACTTACGTCCTTCACCCAAAGCGGTTGCTTTGACGCCCACACTCGCCCTATCATCCCCATGCCAGGCAACAAGGTAGCTCCCTTGCTAGCCTCGATAAATTTTTGCAACCGCTCGCTGCCGCTGTACCAGCCGCGATGGCATTCCAGGACCGGGCTTTCCGTCTGCGGCATCCAGGCTTCTGCCAGCGGCCAATCGATGGCCTGGCAAATCCGGCCCAGCATTACTGCAAGCGCGGCTTCCAGGCTTGCCGTCTGCTCGACCGCAATGGTGATTTCACGCAAAAGGCGGGCGGTCTCCTGCACCCGCTTTTGCTCGGTTAGCTCCGCGAGCACTAAACAAATCCCCGCTACTGCATGCAATTGCGCCGCCGTGGCGATGATATGCACCGGCACGAGGGTGCCGTCGGCCGCATGCAAACTAATCTCTCCGTCACCACTGCTGTTTTGGCCCTGCTGCAGCAAGGCCTGAAACGCGGCTTGATCGTTAGGCAGGATAAAGTCATGGATCGAAGCGCCCAACAGCGTCTTGGAGGAAGTCTTGAGCATATCGGCCAGGCGATTATTGCAATAAAGAATGGTCCCATCGCCGGCGACGGTGAGCGCGCTCTCCTGGATCTGTTCCATGAGAATACGGTAATGGTGGTCGGCGTCTTGCAAGGTGATGACCCGCTCGCCCTCCGGCCCGCCGACGACCAGGGCATCCACGTCGCCGCTGTGAATGGCATGCAGCGTCTCTTCCGCCTCCTCGAGCGATACAAACAGATCTTTAATTGTTAAATATCGCGCTGGCGGCTCAGCTGTTTTGTTCATACTCTTCTCCATGCTTATGCCAGGTTCATGCTGAACAAACTTCTTCTGGTCCTTACTGTATAACCACTCGCCAGGTTTGTCATTTAAAAAATCATGCCGCCGAACGGAGTTGAATAATGTTTCGATGGTATCGAGCACGACGCGTTTAGCGCCGATCGAGTCAATCGCATCGCCCAAGCGGATAAACAGGCCTTCGAGGTCATAGTCGCCGGTGTCCTCGATTTCACTCGGTTCCACATGGACATAATCCACATGGATTTTTTTGCGCGTGGACAAAGCCTTCAAATCAAAGCCCAGCGCCACAACGTTCTGCGCCAACTCTTCCGCCGTCTCTTCGAACGCCATGAATACACCCGGCTCATCGTATTGCGTCGCGCCACGCACCAGAAACTCCATCGCCAATAGGGTTTTGCCGCAGCCGGGTGATCTCGTCCAAGCCGGCAATACCGGTCAGGCATTTGGGCAAACCCGGCATTATTGGGTTACGCTTGTTTTGGGTTTCATCATCCGCACCTAGAAATTAAACTGAGCCATTGCCGCCTCCCGCCGCACTCATCCCTTTCCCCCCACCACTTTAGCCAGGGTCCGGCTCAATTCATCTAGCTGGTAAGGTTTAGCCACCACGCCCTGAAAACCGTATTCTTTAAACTTGGCCATAATCGGGTCGTTGGAATATCCGCTCGATACAATCGCTTTCACCTGGGGGTCGATCTCCTTAAGCCGACGCAGGCATTCCTCGCCGCCCATGCCGCCGGGAACAGTTAAGTCCAGGATCACCGCGGAGAACGGGGTTTTGGCTTGCATTGCCTCGCGGTACAACGCAACCGCCTCATTACCGTCCTTGGCGAGACGGACCTGATAGCCCATGCGCTGCAATAATGCCGCCGCCACCTTGCGCAGGATTTCCTCATCATCCATGAGAAGAATTTTTCCGTCACCGCTAATCATCTGTTCCGCTTGCCGCGCCTCCACGCCTGCCTCCCCCGCGGACGCCGGCAGATACACCGTGAAGGTGGTGCCGGCGCCCACCTGTGATTCCACCTGGATGTGGCCTTCGTGGCGTTTAATAATGGAATAAGAGGTGGCAAGCCCAAGACCGCTGCCCTTTTGTTTGGTAGTGAAATAGGGATCGAACACCTTGGCGAAGTGCTGCGGGGCGATGCCCACGCCTTGGTCTTTAAAGCTGAGTTTAACGTAGCGCCCGGGCGGTAACGGCACCGCGGCGTTGGGATTGAGTACAATGTTTTCCGCCTGGATTTTAAGGATACCACCTTCCGGCATGGCTTGCACGGCGTTGATGACCAGGTTGTTGATGACTTGGCTGATTTGACCGGCATCGTATGCCACCGGCCACAGATCGGCGGGAAGCTTAAATTCCGCGCGCACGTTCGCCCCGGCGAGCACGAAGTGGGTGGTGTCTTGCACGACGTCGTTTAAAGCGGCGGCCTTTTTAATCGGCGCGCCGCCTTTAGCAAAGGTCAATAGTTGCTGGGTTAAATCGCGCGCGCGCCAAAACGCCTGCTCCGCTTCGCTTAGGAGTTCATGGAGTTTATCGCCGGTTTGTGTGTGCATTTTAGCGAGCACGATATTGCCCAAAATGGCGGTGAGGATATTGTTGAAATCGTGAGCGATACCACCGGCCAGTACGCCGATGGATTCGAGTTTTTGCGATTTGAGGAGTTCCTCCTCGAGGCGTTGTTTTTCGGTGACGTCGCGGAACACCAACACCACGCCGATCATGTGATTATTTTTATCGCGGATCGGCGCGCCACTGTCGGCGATGATGCGCTCGCCGCCGTCTTTGGCGAGCAACACGGTGTGGTTGGCAAGCTCGATGACATTGCCGGTTTTTAAGGTTTTTGCCACCGGGTTCTCGCAGACTTCCCGGGTTTTCTCATTAATGATTTGGAATACCTCGGGCAGGAACCGGCCCAAGGCGACCGCTTCGCTCCAGCCGGTTAAGGATTGCGCCACCCGGTTCATCAATACGATGCGGCCTTGCGTGTCGGTGGTGATGACGCCATCACCGATGCTTTGCAGGGTGACGGCTAAGCGCTCTGTTTCCGCGGCCAGGAGGGTTTCTGTTCGCTGGCGTTCGATCGTGGCGGCAAGCACATTCGCGATCGCTTGCAGAAAATTAATATCATCGGTGGTGAAGTCGCGCCGCTCGCCAGTATGCGCCCCCAGCACGCCGAAGGGTTGCTTGGATCCGGCGATAATGACCTCGATCCCGCTGACTACGCGGTGTTCCTGAAGTAACGGCGACGCCTTAAAACGGGTCTCTGTACTGAGGTCTTCCACCACCACCGGCGCGCTGGACAGCAAGGTATAGCCGGCCTGGGAGCCGGTGCCCGCATTCACGGTGACCGTGCCCACCAATCCCTCTTTCCAGCCCACGCCGGCGCATAATAACAAGCTGACGCCATCGTCACTTAATTGCAAAATTTTGCAAAATTCCACGTTAAGGGTTTTAGCCACAAGCGCAACGGTCTCGTTCATAAGTACCGGCAGGTCTAGTCCTGCCAGCCCGCGCTGGCCGATTTCGGCAACCAGCGCCTGCTGCAAAGCGCGCATTTTGCTGTTTTGCTCGGCCCGCTTGCGCTCGATGATTTCTTTGCCCAACTCTTCATTGCTGATTTGCAGTTGCGCGGTGCGCTCGACGACGCGCTGTTCCAACTCTTCATTCAACCACCGGATCTTTTCCTCGCTGCGCTTGCGTTCCACGACCCGCCCGAGCTGTGTCCCGATTTGTGTCATGACTTGCAAGAAGGATTCGTTCGGGATAACCCTCCCGGTAGAGAAAAACTCCATGACCCCGGCTATTTCCGTTCTGGTCAAAATGGGAAAGGCGAAACCGGCTTTAAGTCCGGCTTCCTTCCCGATTTGCGTGCGTGGAAAATTTTGCGCTTGCAAATCGGTCAGCCAGGTCGGCTTTCCGCTGGCAAGGACCTTGCCCGGCAAACCGCGGCCGGAAGAAAAATGCATGCCCTCGGTTGCATGGCGGAATTTTTCGAATCTTTTATTATCGTCCAAATGCCAAACGGTGGTGGACCGCAGTTGATCGGGATGACCTTTCGGGCAAAGATAAAGATGGCCGACCGGCCATTTTGTTAAAGCACAAATCTGACCCAAGCAGGTATTCGCCGCATCTTCAATGGTCAACGCCTCATTGGCGGCGATCGCCACCGCTTGCAGCATCTGTACAAACGCTGTTTTCTGATTTAGCGCCGCCTCGGTTCGCTCGTGTTCGCTGATTTCGTGCTTTAGATTTCTATTAATTACCTCGATCTGCCCGGCATATATCCGTGCGGCCTGCATGAGATAAACCGCCCAAGCGAGCAACAAGGCAAGCGATAATCCCATGCCCAACACCACATCTTCGAGCGCGCTGCCGAGGCCGGAAATCAATTCGGCGCTCGGTACAACCGCTATCCGCCAGTGGTCGCCGTAGAGATCGAAATCTGTCTGTTGTTCGTATTCTTTCTGTACCTTGTTGACATTGCGCGCGTAGACTTGTTCGCCTGCCGCGAAAACGTACACGGCATAACCGGGTGCGATGTTTTTGCTCAAAACGGCGTCGAACAGTTCCTTGGTGTCAAAAACCGCGACCACAAATCCGCTAAGCTCATTTTTTTTCTCATACACCGGAAGATAAGCCGACAAATCACTCTCCGCCTCCTTAAAACCGGCTAAGCGGGTCAGTACCGCTGCGCGCCGGTCGCGCGCCGCTTGCAATGCCGTTTCTTGCTGCTGCTCGAAAACAGAGTTTAATCTTCCGGTGACATCATTTGCCTTTTCCAAAGGGGTGACCCAGCGCGCGCGCAAATGGAGATCGGTCCAGGCTATCAGCCGATAACCTTTAAAGTGATTGATGTTTAACATCGCTTCGAATTCCCATTCCTTTTTGCCGTGCGCGCCTTGATATTCAAAACGCCTGGCCATATTTTCCAGCGCCTGGATGCGCGCCTGCATGCGCGAGGCAATTTCGTTTTCTACGTTCATCAGTTGCGCGTTGATGGTTCTGGCAACATGGATTTTTTCTTGCGCCGCCAGCGCTTGCCGTAAAATCAAGGTCGCGGTAATCATGCTGACCGCTACCAGCAGTGGAAACCAACGAGGCATGGCTCCGTGCTGTTTCCGATCCCGGCGCCAGGCGAAGGCAATAATCCCGCTACCGGCCGACAAAAATGCAACGGTTGAATGCAGCGCCATGTGCGTGAAACGGCCCCATCCATAGACCGGGGTGATGCCGGTGACGTACCCCAATAGTCCGGTCGCGCCCAGAGCGGTAACGATTGCGCCCAGCAGCCCGAGCATGAGCAGAGAGCGCTCGGTGTGCCCGGGCCACCCCATCAGCGCCAGGGCGGCGCCGATAAGCATGAACGCCAAGGCCGCGTTTGGCCCCATGCGCCCAAGATGTGAGGTGCCGACAGTAATATAGTGGTCAAACAGCAACTCATCGATGCCGAAATTCACGCCGAACACATATTGCAACAGCGTGAATAAACCGATGGTGGCAACCAGGGTGCCGATCACGGCCGCAGGCCGCGGCCGATGAAAACTGACGGCCAGCAGTCCTAGGCCCGAGAGCAGAAAAGAAATGGCCGCGTTGTATTGCATGGGGGCATAGCCGGGATGAAGCTGGATCAAGGCTCTGCTGTGAATGTGCCAGCCGACGATTACCGCAATCCCCAACGCCATACATAGCCCGCCGGTAATCCGCAGGAGAAAATCTGGCTGTGTCCGGTCTTCTTTCATTAACTACAATAAACCGCAGAATATTGGTAGACACTGCTCAATGAGAAGTATCTCTAAAGGAATCCTTTGGAGCCGCTGGAAGAAGTCTGATCCGGAGTTCTTCTGTATTTATGATAAAACGGCTGAAGATGCACGGCTTCGCCGTTTAGCTGACTGTAAAACTTTTTATAACGCGTGCGTCACAAACATGGCATCACCATAACTGAAAAAACGATAACCCAAACGAACCGCATGGCGGTAGGCGCGTAAAACATTTTCCGTCCCGCCAAAAGCGCATATTAACATTAATAAGGTCGATTCCGGTAAATGAAAATTGGTCAGCACGGCGTCAACGATTTTGAAACGATAGCCGGGGTAAATAAAAATATCGGTTTCGCCGGCAAGCGGCCTGATGTATGCCGCCGGCGCGCCTGCGGGTTGCGCAGATCCTTGCGCGGCGGTTTCCAGTGCGCGCACCACGGTAGTGCCGACCGCGACCACGCGGCCGCCTTGGGCCTTGGCCTGCGCGATCAGCGCGCAGGTAGGGGCATCGATTTCCAGGTATTCTTTATGCATACGATGTTGGGCGATGTCCTCGCAGCGCACCGGCTGGAAGGTGCCGGCGCCGACATGCAAGGTTAGGAATGCCCTATTCACGCCGCGCGCGTGCAGCTTTTGAAATATATCGGCATCAAAATGCAGCCCGGCGGTGGGGGCCGCCACCGCGCCCGGCGGTTGCGCGTAAATGGTCTGATAGCGTTCCCGGTCGTGCGCCTCCTCGGCGCGGACAATATAAGGCGGCAACGGGATATGGCCGATGCGCGCCAGCACCTCCGCTAACGGCGGCTCAACTTCAAACTTAAGCTGGAAGAACTCGCCTTCTCGCGCCAGCACTTGCGCGCGGATATCATCCTGAAAATGCAAGCGATCCCCCGGCCGCGGCGGCTTGCTGGCGCGGATTTGGACCAGGGCCCGTCGCAGATCGAGCAGGCGTTCAATCAAAACCTCAATTTTACCGCCGCTAGTCTTGCGCCCATAAAGACGCGCGGGAATCACGCGGGTATTGTTGAAAACCAGCAAATCGCCAGCGTGCAGCCGCTGCGGGAAATCGGCGAACTGGGCATCAAAAATCGCCCCGCTGTCGGGCTGTAATACCAACAACCGGCTGGCCGAACGCGGTTCTACCGGGAATTGTGCAATCAGTTCGGGCGGCAATTCGTAACAAAAATCGGATTTAAGCATAACTTAAGAATGGTTAAAGACAGCGGGGTCAAATAACACAAACGCCGCTTTCCTCACCCTTAGCGACTCCGTTATACTTCCCGCCGCAAGCCGGGGTGGCGGAACTGGTAGACGCGCCGGACTCAAAATCCGGTGGTGGTGACACCGTGTCGGTTCGACTCCGACCCTCGGTACTAATTAAAAAGCCGTGCAACGGTAACTCGGGTATCGCCCCGACTTGCACGGGGATGGCGCAGCTTCGCTTTAAGCAGAGACGCCTAGTCGCCATTATGCGGGTTTAACCAGCTTGATTCAAATCCAGCTCGATATTATCGATCAACCGGGCGCGGCCGAGTTTTGCTGCGGCTAAAATAACCAGCGCGCTATCGCGATCGCCCGGTAATCCCAAGTCAGACTGCCTTCGGACGCTGACATAATCCGGCTGAAATCCAGCCTGCTGCAGCGTATCGCAGGCCTGCGCTTCTACGCCCGGGGGCACGCGGCCGGCTTTGCTTATCCCCTCCGCCATGGTACGCAGCGTGGCGTATAGACGCGGCGCAATGCGCCGCTCCGCCTCGCTTAAGTAACTGTTGCGCGAGCTTAGCGCCAAACCATCATCGGCACGCACGGTATCGATGCCGATAATCTCGATGGGTAACCCCAGATCGTTGACCATTAACCGGATCAGCAGCCATTGTTGATAATCCTTTTTGCCAAACAGCGCTACCTCAGGCGTAATCAGGTTAAACAGGCGGGCAACCACGGTCGTAACCCCGCGGAAATGGCCGGGGCGCGCGGCGCCGCATAAAATATCGCTTAAGTCCGGCACCGCGACGATCGTCTGCGCCTGGCGTCCGCGCGGATAAACCTGGTTCTCATCAGGCAAAAATAACATAGCAACATCGGCGGCGCGCAAAAGCGCGATGTCCGCGTCCGGGGTGCGCGGATAAGAGGCGAAGTCTTCCGCCGGCCCGAATTGCAACGGGTTGACATAAATGCTGGCCACGACCGCATCGGCATACCGGTGCGCCTGCTCCATGAGGAAACGATGCCCGGCATGCAGGTTACCCATGGTCGGGACAAACGCGATGCGCCGCCAGTCGCTGCGCAAACGCGCGGCCTGCTGTCTCAGATCGCCGACGGTGTTGACCACGATCATGATTATTTAAAACTGTGCTCCTCGGCAGGAAACGTACCAGCGCGCACCGCCTCTACGTAGGCGTGCACCGCGGCTTCAATACTATCGCTGCCTGGTAGTAAGAAGTTTCTCGAAAATTTGGGGCTGGCATGCGGGTAAAGGCCTAACATGTCTTGTAAAACCAATACTTGCCCGTCGCAATCCGGGCCGGCGCCGATGCCGATGGTGGGAATATCCAGTTCCAGCGTCAACGTTTTCGCCAACCCGGCGGGCACGGATTCCAGTAATAAAGCGCCGGCACCGGCGGCCTGCAGCAAGTGCGCGTCTTCCCGCAGGCGTTCGGCGGCGCTCTGATCGCGCCCCTGCACGCGATAACCGCCGAGCTGATGCACCGACTGCGGCATCAGACCGAGATGGACGCACACGGGGATTCCGCGCTCCACCAGGAAGCGAACCGTCTCCGCCAGGTAGGCACCACCCTCAAGCTTAATCATCTGGGCGCCGCCTTCTTGCAGCAAGCGCCCGGCGTTGCCGAAGGCCTGCGCCGGGCTCGACTGATAACTCATGAACGGCATATCGACCATCAACAGCGCGCGCTGGCGTGCGCGTGCGACGCAGGCACTATGATAAATCATATCCTCCAGGCGCACCGGCAACGTCGAATCATGCCCCTGAATCACCATGCCCAACGAATCACCGACTAAAATAATATCCACGCCGGCGCGCTCAAGCAGGCTGGCGAAACTGTAATCGTAGGCGGTCAAAGAGACGATTTTCTCGCCCGCGCGTTTCATCGATTTAAGCGTGGTTAAGGTCACTGGTTTCATAAACTTAGCGGCAATGGATTGAAGAAATGACGGCCGCCGCTATGGATACTGCGGATATGCTGCAATAGCGCCTGGAAATCCGCGTCGCTGTCGACAAAGTTAATTTCGGCGGCGTTGACCACCAATAATGGCGCATTAGCGTAGTGATAAAAAAAGCGCGTGTACGCGTCGCTCAAGGCTTCTAAATAATCGCGTTCGATCAAACGCTCAAATTCGATGCCGCGTTTACCGATCCGCTCCAGTAAAACATCGACCGGCGCTTGCAGATAAATCACCATATCGGGCGCCGGCAGATCCAGGCTCATTTGCGCGTATACCTGCTCATAGAGTCTGAGTTCGTCGTCATCCAAGTTGAGGCGCGCAAACAGATAATCTTTTTCCAGTAAAAAATCGGCCACCCGTACCGGCCGGAACATATCCGCTTGCTTCAGCGCCCGCAACTGGCGGGCGCGCTGAAACAGAAAGAACAGTTGAGTGGGCAGGGCAAACTGCTGGCGCGCATGGTAGAAGCGCTCCAGAAACGGGTTTTCCTGCGGCTTCTCCAGCAACAGATCGCCGCCATACGCGAGCGAGAGCCGCTGCGCCAGGCTGGTCTTACCCGCGCCGATGGGTCCCTCTACGACGATATAACCAGGCTTGCCGGGACGCCCGGAGACCCCGTCGGTTTTATTATTAAACCGCCTATGTTTTTCTTTCGTCTTCATGCAGGCTAGGTCCAAGGCGCGATACCTCCAGGCGTGTAATCGTTTGACCGGAACAGCGCGCCAATAGCTCGGTGACGCGGCCGCGTTTAGGGATATCCAAATCGGGATCGATTTCCGCCAAAGGTTGCAGGACAAACGCGCGCTCGTGCAGCCTCGGATGCGGCACAATCAACCCCGGCTCATGGATAACATGGTTCCCATACAATAATAAGTCAAGATCCAGCACGCGCGGCCCGCCGCGCGGTTCCCCGTGGCGCACACGCCCCTGCACCGATTCGATGGCAAGCAGGGAGCGCAGTAGCTCGGCGGCCGAAAGCCGCGTCTCCAGCCGGCAGACTGCGTTGATAAAATCCGGCTGCGGAATAGATCCGATCGGCGCGGTAAGGTAAAGCGAAGAGCAGGCTTGCAAACGCGCCAGCACCGCTAACGCCGTACACGCGGCTCGCACCTGCTTAACCGGGTCATTGAGATTGCTGCCCAATCCAATATAAGCATATTCGAGCGGCGGTTTAGTGAACACGATTTTTTGACCGGCTGCGGCGGCGCAGGCGTTTGCGCTTTATGCCGGTCGCCGGCGCGGCCTGTATCATGTCCAGGCGCTGCGCGCCATCCACCGCTTGAAAGCGGGTCCACCACTCCGCCAGCTCGGGGCTTTCCTCGCCGGTTTCCGCCCGTAACAAAAGGAAATCATAAGCCGCACGGAAACGTTTATGCTCCAACAGGCGCAAGGCTTGTTTGCCGTTGCGGCGGTTGAATTTTGCCTGCATTACCCAAATCTCCCGCATGGGAAAACTAAAACGTTTGGGCAAGGCGATGGAACGCAGTTGTTCGTGCAGAACCTGCTCCGCCGCGCCTTGCAAGGCTTCCTGCGGGGGTACGCTACGCGCCGCGCGCGCCTCCGCCTCCAGGCGCACCGGCTCCCACAGCAGCGCGGCGAACAAGAATGCCGGCGTTACCGGTTTGTTTTCATTCACCCGTTTATCGGTATTGGCGAGCGCGCGCGGCAGAAGCATGAGCGGAAAACCCTCTTGTTCTTTTTCCAGGCTTTTTTCCGTCAACGGAAACAGAAACTGGAATAACCCAAAACGGCGTAATAACTCAAAGGTCTCCAGGGCATAGCCGCCGTGAAATAATTTTAATGCCTCGTCGAATAACCGCGCCGGCGGCACATTCCGCAAGAGCGAGGCAAGCGCCGGCAAGGGTGCTGCGGTCTGCGGTTCGATACGAAAACCGAGCTTGGCGGCGAAACGCACCGCCCGCAACATGCGCACCGGGTCCTCGCAATAGCGGGTCTCGGGGTCGCCGATCGTGCGCAGCATGCCCTGCTTAAGATCCGCCGCGCCGCCTACGTAATCGATTACCGACGAATCGGCGGGATTGTAATACAAGCCATTAATGGTGAAATCACGCCGCAGGGCATCCTCCTCTTGGGTGCCAAACACATTTTCCCGCACGCGGCGCCCGGCTTCATCCTCGTCCTCGGTAGATACGCCGGGATCGGCACGGTAGGTGGCGACCTCGATAATTTCCCGCCCAAAACGCACATGCGCCAGGCGAAAGCGGCGCCCGATCAACACGGCATTGCGGAATAGCGCCTTGATCTGTTCCGGGCGAGCATCGGTCACCACATCAAAGTCTTTCGGCTCATGGCCTAGCATCAAATCGCGCACGCAGCCGCCGACCAAATAGCCCGCATACCCCGCTTCCCGCAGCCGCGCCAATACCTTGGCGGCATTGTCGCTGATGCGGCTGGGCGCAATCGGATGCTCCGCCGATGGAATAATAACGGGATTAATTTTCTTTACCTTCCCGAATATCTCTCGATGAACTGACAATTATAAATTTTATTTAAAATGGATCCGCGTATAATAGCACCGCTTTTCGCCTTGCCGAGAGCACCTTAGAGTTATGCTCCCTTCGTCTAGTGGCCTAGGACGCTGGCCTCTCACGCCGGTAACAGGGGTTCGAGTCCCCTAGGGAGCGCAATTTTAACCGCTTGAGTTGCGCCCGACATGGCTCCATTCGCTGAAAAGAGGTTGCGCGCCTCCCGTTACATTGCCCGATGTCCAGTGGCAAAACTTCGACCGCTTGGTGCTGCGGAAATAGCGCGAAACTCCGGTGCTGGCGGATTTCTGGGCCGCCCGCCATCTGCTTTCTACGACTTTAAACTAAGCGGTGATCCGCCGTCTTTTTTTAGCGACTGCTACACGCGCTTCCCCGCTGGCATTATTGACGAATTCCACCGGGGTATAGGCGCCTGTGCGTTTAAAAAGGAACTCCATTAGACCGTCTTGTCCTTGGCCGATTTCGAACATCAACCATCCATTCGCGCGCAGGAATGGAAGCGCGTCTTTGATAACCCGCTGATAAATCAAAAGACCGTATGGCCCGCCGTCGAACGCCTCGCGTGGCTCATAGCGCAAAAGCTTGGCGCCTGCTTTTTCCAGCCGGCGGCTGAAAATACAAGGTGGATTGCAAACAATTGCATCGATGGTGTGTTCCAACCCGCGGCCGGCAAGGGAGGCGAATAAATCCCCTTGCATCACCTCTATCCGGGCGCTAAAGCCTAAGCTTTCAACATTGCAGCGCGCTAACGCTACCGCGGTCGCGGATAAGTCGCTGGCCCAAACCCGCGCCGGGCGGAACGCATTGGCGATACCACAAGCAAGGTTGCCCAGGCCACAGCACATGTCAATGACATGTACTTCATTAGCGCCGGCGCCCCGCTGCGCGGAGAGAGTCCGCAACAACTCCACGGCCGTAACACCCAAGAGCTCTGTTTCCGCGCGTGGCGCCAGCGCTCCCGGAGCCACCATTAGCTCGGCATTCATGAAGGTCTGCTTGCCTAAAACATAGCTTAGCGGCATGCCGGACACCAGCGCCTGCGCCATTTCCAACGCACGCTCCCGCCGACAGCCTTGATCATTACCGCGCGCGGTCTCCATAATTCGGATGGCGTTCTCCATAGGATCTGTAATCCCATCGGCAACAAGCAGGTTACCTAAGAGGCCGGCTAAAAAATTTTCTCGCGTGGGATCGGTCATATCTGCGTCTGGCTTTTGTTGCTGGCAATTAAAATAAAGGGGAGAACGAGCGAGAGTGATTTTTATTGTGAATGCTAGTAATTAGTGGCCAAGCTTACGTCACGGCTCCTGATGGGCAAGGCGGTAGACTTCATCAATTTTTCCAAACCTTCCTTAAGCGGCGTGACCGGGACCGTCCGGTTTAATCGTTGCAACCGGCTGATATCGGCGCAGGAGCGCGCAATATCCCCGGTACGCGCGCGCGCGCGCTTACGCACCAGCGGTTTTCCGGATAAAAACTCCAGCTTGTCGATGAGCTGCAGCAGCGACTGCTCCACGCCGGTGCCGACATTGACCACCTGTCCATATAGACTTGGCTGATGCAGGGCCTGCGCCAACAAACCCGCAAGATCATCGACATAAACAAAATCGCGCGTTTGACTGCCGTCGCCAAACAGGGTCGCCGGCTTACCTTGCTGTAAACAATTCATAAAAATACTAATCACCCCCGAATAGGGTGAAGAAGGGTTTTGCCGGGGCCCATAAATATTGAAAAAGCGGAAGGCGGTGGTCGCAAGCCCATACTGCCGGAAGTAGTGATGAAGATAATATTCCCCGGTTAATTTATCGATGGCATAAGGCGTCAGCGGGTTCGGCTTTAACTCTTCTGTTACCGGCAATGCCTGGGTGTTGCCGTAAATCGCGGCGGAGCTGGCATAAAGAAACCGCTTAATGCGGTTTTGCCGGGCCGCCTCCAACAGGTTCAAAGTGCCGTCGAAATTGGTTTGATGCGCCGCCAGTGGATCGTCGACACTCGCCTGTACCGATGCCACCGCCGCCAAATGCACAATGACATCCATACGTTTCATACAGGCGGCTACCGTCGCAGTATCTCTAATATCGCCGACCACCAGGTCGACAACGCCGCCCACCTGCGCCAAATTAATAGTTTTACCGGTAGAAAGATTATCCAGAACACGCACAGAGTGCCCGGCGTGGATCAGTTTTTCAACTAAGTGCGAGCCGATAAATCCCGCCCCGCCGGTGACTAATACGTTCATTGCTTCCATACTTAATTGCCTCCATGCTTACGCAAAATTTCTTGATTTTATTTGTCGCTATTGCCGTGGACGGCACGGAATAACGGCTGAGCAAACTTATGCCGTTTATACTGTTAAAAGTCATTCCTGCTTTAGGCTTATTGCTTTTTTACGGGCTCAACAGTACTTTCACGGCACCGTGCAGAACAGCTAAAATCCGTTAAATGAAGTGATGTTGGCAATTTAAAAGGAAATCTATGCATACTGTCGCTGTCGTTGGGCTGGGTTATGTCGGGCTGCCGCTTGCCATTGAATTCGGGAAAAAACAAAAAACCATCGGTTTCGATCTCAATCCGACGAAAATCGAAAACTATAAACGCCACTGCGATCCCACCGGCGAGGTCGCGCAGGAGGAATTCGGCGCGGCTCCGAAGCTGGAGATGACTGCCGACCCGAGGCAACTGGCGGTAGCGGATTGCATCATCATCGCGGTGCCGACACCCATCGACCAGGCGCATCAGCCCGACTTCCGGCCGTTGGCGGGGGCGAGCCGGGTAGTCGGGCAAAACATGAAAAAGGGCGTGGTGGTGATTTATGAATCGACTGTCTACCCGGGGGCGACGGAAGAAATCTGCGTACCGATTTTAGAGCAATATTCCGGCATGAAATGGAAGCGCGACTTCCATATCGGTTACTCCCCCGAGCGCATCAACCCCGGCGATAAAGAGCATAGCTTAACAAAGATTGCCAAAGTTGTGTCCGCAGACGATGCGGCGACTTTAGAAACCGTAGCGCAACTGTATGCCTCTATCGTTAACGCGGGCGTGCACCGGACTTCAAGTATTAAAGTGGCCGAAGCCGCCAAGGTGATCGAGAATACCCAACGGGATTTAAATATTGCGTTAATGAACGAACTCGCCATCATCTTTAATAAAATCGGCATTGATACTTCGGAAGTATTGCAGGCGGCGGGAACAAAATGGAATTTTCTGCCTTTTCGTCCCGGTCTGGTGGGAGGCCATTGCATCGGCGTCGATCCTTATTATCTGACGCATAAGGCCGACATGCTGGGCTATCATCCGCAAGTGATCTTGGCGGGACGCCGGATTAACGACGGCATGGGCAAATTCATCGCCGAGCAAACTGTCAAACAAATGATCGCTTGCGGCAGCCAAATAAAAGCCGCCAAGGTGAATATCTTAGGGTTAACCTTCAAAGAGAATTGCCCGGACTTACGCAATTCGCGCGTCATCGATGTCATTAATGAATTAAAATCCTACGGCTTGCAGGTATACGTGCATGATCCTGTTCCCATTCAAGCGGAGGCGCGCCACGAATATGGCATTGACCTGCTGGCCTGGGACGACTTGCCGGTGGCCGACGCCATTGTGGTCGCGGTCGCGCACAAGCAATTTCTCGCTAAACGTCCGGCAGATTATGCAAAAAAGGCGGTTAAAAACGGCAGCTTCATCGACGTGAAAAGTCAATTCGATCCGGCCGCACTTAAACAGGCCGGGTTATCCGTCTGGCGCTTATAGGCGCTTATTAAGAGAAAGACGAACAATGAAAATTATGATCACGGGGGTAGCCGGGTTCATCGGTTCCGTGCTGGCGATACGCCTGCTGGAGCGGGGCGACACGGTTTATGGCATCGATAATATGAACGACTATTACTCGGTCGCGCTGAAACAAGCGCGTCTCGCGCGGGTGGCGAAATATGCTGATTTTACTTTCCAAAAACTCGACATCGCCGAACGCGCCGGCGTTGCCGGATTGTTCCAGAAAAACCATTTCGACGTGGTCATGCATCTCGCGGCGCAAGCCGGCGTGCGCTATTCACTCACGGATCCGCACGCCTATGTAGACGCCAATTTAGTCGGTTTTGTTAACCTGCTGGAAGGCTGCCGGCATTCCAAGGTCGGACATCTCGTGTTTGCGTCCTCGAGCTCAGTTTATGGCGCCAACACCAAGCAGCCGTTTTCCGAGCACGACAATGTCGACCATCCGGTTTCGCTTTATGCCGCGAGCAAAAAAGCCAACGAGTTGATGGCGCATAGCTATGCGCACTTATTTGGTTTAGCATGCACGGGCTTGCGCTTTTTTACCGTCTACGGCCCGTGGGGTCGCCCCGATATGGCGTTATTTTTGTTTACCAAAGGCATCCTGGCGGGCACGCCCATTAAAGTATTCAATCACGGCAAAATGGTGCGTGACTTCACCTATATTGACGATATTGTCGAAGGCGTGATACGCGTCATCGACCGCCCGGCGCAACCCAATCCGCGCTGGTCGGGCAAGAACCCGGATTCGGCGACGAGCTATGCGCCTTACCGCATTTTTAATATCGGCAACAACCAACCGGTGGAATTGATGCGCTATATTAGTCTATTAGAGGAATGCCTGGGGAAAAAGGCGATCATGGAAATGCTTCCCTTGCAAGATGGCGATGTGCCCTCCACGGTAGCCGATGTAAGTGAATTACAGGCGGCTACCGGATTTAAACCGAGCACCTCCGTGGAGGAAGGCATAAAAAACTTCGTCCGCTGGTATCGCGAATATCACGCGGTGTGAAAAATGTTTTAGCGGGGTGCTGAAAAACTCGTTTTTCAGCACCCTGCGGTGGCCGCTCCTGCGCATCCCTGCGCTCGGCCGTGCCCTCCGTCCCGCCTCCCGCGGCATTACTACTTCCCTTTAGGGCACGGCACTAGGGCTTCCTGCCCGTCGCGGTATAGGGGCGAGGCGGATTAAGAGGAAGGTCCGGTGGACCTTCCTCCCGCCGAGCGGGCCGGCCACGGAAGGCCGGCCCTGGCTTGCGCACGAAGCAGGGACTGCGTAGTGCTGCAAGTACCGCCATTTTTGCTTGACGCATCCCTGCGCCAAGCCCCTAC
>DATGVQ010000056.1:0-14701 GCA_035300145.1 Acidiferrobacterales bacterium
CACCCGGCCCGGTAACAGGCCCAACCCCTTCACGCCGCCGTCCTCTTCGCTGAATTCAAACAACGCCTCCAAACCGAGACAAATGCCAAGGAAGGGTTTGGTTTGGGTTGCCTCCAGCAGCGCGGCGCGCAGCCCATGCGACTCCAGCGCGGCGATGCAGCCGCCGATGGCGCCTTGGCCGGGAAATACGACCCGATCCGCGCGCCGGATTTCTTCCGGATTAGAGGTCAATTTTACGCGCGTGCGAGGAGAAATATATTCCAACACCCTGGATATGAAACGCACAAATCCAAATCCTCTATGGGACGCATACCACCACCTAGGGGAAACATGTTCCAACGCTTTGGATACGGAACGCAGATTGCCCATCCCGTAGTCGATGACTGCCACCGTATTCATATCCGTATCAGTAGAGAGAATCCCCGCCACTTCTTCACAACGTCCACTAAAATCATCGATAGAATTTGCCAAAAACGATTTTCTTTATATTATAAACTACCCTTCGTCGAAGGAATCGTCCCTGCCATGCGTGGGTCCGGCTCCAAAGCCATGCGCAAAGCGCGGCCGAATGCCTTGAATACCGTTTCTGCGATGTGGTGCGCATTCTTGCCTTGCAAGCAATGCACGTGCAAAGTCACCAGCGCATGATTGCAAAAACCCTGGAAAAATTCGTGTATCAGATCGACGTCAAAATCGCCGATGCGCGCGCGCGGAAAATCGACATGGTATTCAAGCCCGGCGCGGCCGGATAAATCGATGACGACGCGGCTTAAGGCCTCGTCGAGCGGCACATAGGCATGCCCGTACCGGCGTATCCCTTTCTTGTCGCCTGCCGCCTTTGCCAGCGCCTGGCCTAAGCCGATGCCGATATCCTCGACGGTGTGATGCGCGTCGATATGCAAATCGCCCTGCGCCTGAATGTCGATGTCGAGCAATCCATGGCGCGCGACTTGCTCAAGCATATGCTCCAGAAAAGGCAAGCCGGTCTGCAGTTTAGCGACGCCGCTGCCATCGATATTTACGGAAACGGCGATCTGCGTCTCCGAGGTGTTGCGTGTTACCTTGGCCGTGCGTGCGGGCATTATTGTTCAATAAGTAAGTTTAGAATAAGTTTAGAGCTTTTCATGTTATCAAAGAATCGCCATAGGAGCGACCTGCCTGGGCCTGCCGTCCAGTTCAAATGGAGCGCAAGGCCTGCAGAAAAATCTGGTTTTCCTCGGGTGTGCCGATAGTTACCCGCAAGCAACCGCCAAGCAATGCATGCGTATGATCGAGATTCTTGATCAATATACCCTGTTTAAGCAACCCATCGAAAATCTCAGCCGCCGATCGTACCCGAAACAAAATAAAATTCGCCCGACTCGGCCATGGCCGCACACCAGGAATGGATTTAAGCGCAAGAAACAATTGCTCCCGGTCCACACGCAGGCGCGCAGCTTGCGTCTCTAAAAAAACCGGATTGCTTAAAGCAAATTCAGTGCTCGCTTGCGTCAGACTATTAATATTATAAGGCAACCGCACTTTATCGAACTCAGCGAGCCAGGCCGGCGTGCCCACCAGCAGGCCCAATCGCAGCGCCGCCAACCCTTGTTTAGACATGGTCCGCATCACCAATAAATTATCAAACTCGCGCAAGCGGCCCATGAAACTCACGCCGGCGAACGCATAATAGGCTTCGTCCACCACCACCAACCCGTCGCTCGCGCGCAACATGGCCTCTATTTCTTCCACCGCAAATAAATTACCGGTAGGATTATTAGGATAAGCGAGAAAAATGACCGCGGGTCGATGTTTCTTAATGGCCGCGAGCATCGCCGGCATATCCAGTGCAAAATCGGGGGTTAGCGGCACATCAATAAAACCCATACCGGCGGCCGCCGCGAGTAATTCATACATAACAAACGTCGGCGTTGGCGTCAGGACATATTGCCCAGGCCGAGCTAATGCCAACAGAATAATCTGGATCAACTCATCCGAACCGTTGCCTAATATCATCTCCTTGTCCCCAGGAATATTCATCGCGCTGCGCAACCGCTGCTTGAGATTAACAGCGCGCGGATCCGGATAGCGGTTCAAGGCGATGGTACGCAATACCCGCAACCAGGCCTCGGTCATTTCCGCCGGCCAGGAATAAGGGTTTTCCATCGCGTCAAGCTTGATTAATCCTTGTGCCGGCGGCACGGAATAGGCCTTGAGCGCGTGGATTTCCGGGCGGATCATGCGCACAATGTCTTTTTGTATTTTATCGCTCATTGATTAGATATGAGGGTCAGAATGCGGAGGCCTGATAATGAATCGAGTTTTAATGTAGCGGCCACAGGCCGCAATATCAGGCGTTTTCCTGTTTCTGCGTTTTCATGCGGTATTCCGCCGAACGTGCGTGCGCAGTCAGCCCCTCACCGCGCGCCAATATTGACGCGGTCTTGCCAAGCTGTGCCGCCGCCTCCGCCGAGCACTTGATCAGGCTGGTGCGTTTTTGAAAATCATACACTCCCAATGGTGAACTGAAACGCGCGCTGCCCGCGGTCGGCAGCACGTGGTTCGGCCCGGCGCAATAATCGCCCAGCGCTTCGGCCGTGTACCGGCCCATAAAAATAGCGCCGGCATGGCGTATATGCGCCGCAAGCGCTTCCGGGTCGGCGACGGAAAGCTCCACGTGTTCCGGCGCGATGGTGTTAACCAGATCCACCGCTTCTGCAAGTGAACCGACTTCGATCAAGGCCCCGCGCGCGGCAAGCGCGGCGTCAATGATCGTCCGGCGCTCCATACCGGTGAGGAGCTTTTGCATCGCCCTCTGCACCTGCGCAATAAAGCCCCGGTCCGGACTAATCAATATTGCCTGCGCTTGTTCATCGTGTTCCGCTTGCGAGAACAAATCCATCGCCACCCATTCCGGGTCGGTCAAACCGTCGCATACCACTACGATCTCGGATGGGCCCGCAATCATATCGATGGCCACCCGGCCGAACACCATGCGTTTGGCGGTAGCGACATAGATGTTGCCCGGCCCCACGATCTTATCCACGCGCGGTATGGTTTCCGTCCCATAGGCCAGCGCCGCCACCGCCTGCGCGCCGCCAATGGTGAATACGCGATCCACGCCGGCGAGCGCCGCCGCCGTCAATACCATCTCATTTAGCTCGCCGCGCGGCGCCGGCACCACCATAATAAGCTCGGGCACGCCGGCGAGCTTGGCCGGGATCGTGTTCATTAATACCGATGATGGGTAGGCGGCCTTACCGCCCGGTACATACAACCCCACGCGGTCCAGCGGCGTGATTTGCTGACCTAGCAGCGTGCCATCGGCTTCGGTATAGCTCCAGGAGTCCATTTTCTGCCGCGCGTGATAGTTGCTTATGCGCAAACGCGCGGTTTCCAACGCCTGGTATTGCGGCTTCGGTAACGTCTTTGCCGCTTGCTGCAACCGCGCAAGTGGAATTTCAAGTTCTTTCGCTGAGGCGACCGAAAGCTGATCAAACCGTTCGGTGTATTCCAATAACGCCGCATCACCGCGGCTACGCACTTGTGATAAAATTTCACGCACCGCTGTCTCGACCGAGGCTTCGGCAGCGGTACTGCGGTCCAGCAGCGCATCAAACTCTGCCTTAAAATCAGCATCGCTGGTTTTTAATAAGCGAAAATTTTTCATGGCTTTCACCCCGCCGCTTGAGCCAGACGATCGACCAATTTTTTTAGCGCCTTGTGTTTCATCTTCATGGAGGCCTTATTGGCAATCAAGCGCGCGCTGATATCGGCGATGTGCTCCACCTCCACCAGGCCGTTTGCCTTCAGCGTCTTGCCGGTGCTCACTAAGTCGACGATGCGGTCGGATAGACCTACCAGCGGCGCCAACTCCATCGAACCATAGAGTTTGATGATATCGGTTTGTATGCCTTTGGCGGCGAAATGGCGCTGGGTGATATTGGCGTATTTACTGGCGATACGCAGTCGCGTCCAGGTTTTGGGATCGTCACGCTCAGCGAGCTTGGCCGGTTCAGCCACCATCAAGCGGCAGCGCCCAATCTTGAGGTCGAGCAATTCGTATACGCCGTTACCCTCGTATTCCATCAACACGTCTTTGCCCGCCACGCCTAAATCCGTCGCCCCGTAGCGGACATAAGTCGGCACATCCGCGGCACGAATCGCAACCAGTTTAATGCTGCTGTCATTGGTATCCAAAATCAGTTTGCGGCTGGCTTGCGGATCTTCCAGCGGCTCCACGCCAGCGCGCGCCAACAGCGCCAGGCTTTCTTCTAATATGCGTCCTTTGGAAAGCGCGACGGTGATAGTCATAGGCGTATTCATGCCGTCTGCCTTTTATCCTCAATGATGCTCGAACCGGGCACACGCCGGATGCGCGCGCCTAATTGTGAGAGCTTTTCCTCAATACATTCATAACCCCGGTCAATGTGATAAATCCGATCGATCACCGTTTCCCCGTCGGCCACCAGGCCGGCCAAGGCCAGGCTGGCGGAGGCGCGCAAATCGGTCGCCATTACCGGTGCGCCCTGCAAACGCTCCACGCCGCGCACAATCGCGGTGTTCCCTTCCAGCTCGATATTCGCGCCCATACGCTGCAGCTCGTGGACATGCATAAACCGGTTCTCAAACACGGTCTCGGTCACGGTACCGGTGCCGTTGGCGATACTGTTTAACACGACGAATTGCGCCTGCATATCGGTCGGGAATGCCGGGTAAGGCGCGGTGCGCACGTTCACCGAGGTTAGCCTCTTGCCATCCATATCCAGGCTCACCCAATCCTCGGAGGTCACGATTCCGGCGCCGGTTTCGCGCAACTTTTCCAGCACTGCCTCGAGCAAATGCGGCTGCGTGTGGCGCAGCTTCACCTTGCCGCCGGTCATGGCGGCGGCAACCAAATAAGTGCCGGTTTCAATGCGGTCTGGAATGACTTCATGGTAAGCGCTGTTAAGGCGCTGGACGCCTTCAATCGTAATCTCATCGCTGCCGGCGCCGGTGATTTTGGCGCCCATGCTGATTAGGCATTTAGCCAAGTCGACCACTTCCGGCTCGCGTGCGGCGTTCTCGATCACCGTCGTGCCCTCGGCAAGGGTCGCCGCCATCATCAGATTTTCCGTGCCGGTTACCGATACGATGTCCATAAATATACGCGCGCCTTTCAGCTTGCGCGCACGTGCTTTGATATACCCTTCCTCAATACCGACCTCCGCGCCCATTGCCTGCAACCCTTTAATATGCAGGTTAACCGGGCGCGAACCAATGGCGCAGCCGCCGGGCATCGACACCTCGGCCTCGCCAAAACGGGTCAACAGCGGGCCCAGCACCAAGATCGACGCGCGCATGGTCTTCACCAATTCATAAGGGGCGCGCAGCGTATGGACCGGTGAAGTATCGACCTCGATGGTCATTTTCTCATCGACCACCAGACGCGCACCCATGCGCCCGAGCAATTCCATGGTAGTGGTAATGTCTTGCAAATGGGGCACGTTGCCGATGCGCAACGGACCGTCGCACAATAACGACGCAACGAGCACCGGCAACGCCGCGTTCTTGGCGCCGGAGATGCGGATTTCGCCCCGCAAGGGCACGCCGCCTGAGACAATTAATTTATCCATAGTCATGCAAACTTAAGATAGGAAAAACAAAAGGCCGCCTTTTATATGGCAGCCTTAACAATTATTCTTTCAACCAACTCAATCCTTTGCGCCGGCGACCAGCTTTTGTAACTCGCCTTTCTGATAAAGCTCGGTCAGGATATCGCAGCCACCGACAAACTCGCCTTTAATGTATAATTGCGGAATCGTCGGCCAATTGGAATATTGTTTAATGCCCTCGCGGATCTCGTTATCCGCCAGGACATCGACCGCCGCGAACTGCGCGCCGCACGCCTGCAATAGCTGCACCGACCTGGCGGAAAAACCGCATTGCGGCGCCTGCGGCATGCCTTTCATAAAAAGCACAATGTCATTTTGTGCAATCTGCTGTTTAATTCTTTCCTGAGCATTCATTTGCTTACCTCTACCACCTAGTAAAATTAACACCTCATACGTCTTGATTCACATTCGCTTCCTGCCCCCATTGCTCCGGGGTCAGCGTACGCATAGACAAGGCATGAATATCTTGTTTCATTTTATCACCCAAAACCTGATATACCATTTGGTGCTGTTGTACCTTGCTTTTGCCGGCGAACGCCTGGCTGATTATTACCGCTTCAAAGTGATAGCCGTCGCCGCTCACCTTAACCTGCGCGCCCGCGAGTCCGGCCTCGATCAGACGCTGAATGTCTTCCGCTTGCACCATAGTTGTTCAGGATACGCTTTGACGGGCATCGAATAAAGCACCGGCCGGATCAATCGCGTAATTTATAACCCCGCCTTAACATCTCCAGGGTAATGGCCGACAATAACAAAAGGGTCAGCGCCACCACAAACAGACTAAGCTTTGGGCTGACATCGGAAACTCCGAAAAACCCGTAGCGGAACCCGTCTATCATGTAAAAAAATGGATTAAAATGTGACAATCCCTGCCAAAATTCAGACAAGGAATGCAGGGAATAGAAAACCCCGCTTAGGAAGGACAGCGGCGCGATAATTAAGTTCTGAAACCCGGCGAGCTGGTCGAACTTATCCGCGCGGATGGCGGCAATCATACCGAGGGAGCCCAGGGTCGCGCTGCTCAAAAAAGCGAACAGTAACAACCACCCAATGTTATATAGCGGCAGATAGATAAAAAACGAGATCACCACATAAACGCCCAACGCTACTAACATCCCGCGCACAACTGCCGCCAGCAAAAACGCTAGAAAAAATTCCCAAGGCGACAGCGGCGCCAATAAAATAAACAGCATATTGCCGGTGACTTTAGATTGGATCAGGCTGGAAGAGCTGTTGGCAAACGCGTTCTGGATAGTGGACATCATCATCAAACCGGGGATTAAAAAAGCGGTATAACTGACGCCGGGAAATGCCTGTACGCGCGTTTCCAGCACATGTGAAAATACCAATAGATATAGCAAAGCGGTCACCATCGGCGCTATTAACGTTTGCAGCGCGACCTTATAAAAGCGCAACACCTCTTTGTAGAACAAGGTGTAAGCGCCGCGGAGGTTCATGGGCATTTATAGGCGCGGGTGATTTCCATAAAAATATCCTCAAGGTCGGTGTCTTGGGTATATAAATCGGTAATAACCGCGCCCGCCTGACGCAAGGCGTCCAGCACCTCGACGATTGAATCGGTATCCTTATGGAGCTGCAATTCCAACTGGTTTCCATTACGGCTTTTCACCTTGGCCTGCAGCGCCGGTGGAAACAAGGCGATCGGCTCAGATGTTGTCACCCACAGCGTGGTGTTAATCCCGCGCGCGAGCAACGCCTTTTTGGTATCCAGCGCGACCACGGCGCCATGATCCAAAATGGCGATACGGTCACAAAGCGACTCGGCCTCTTCCAGATAGTGTGTTGTCAGCATAATCGTATGGCCTTCCTTATGCAGCCGCCTGATAAACACCCATAAAGATTGCCGCAGCCCCACATCCACGCCGGCGGTCGGCTCATCCAGCACCACGACCTCGGGCTTATGCACCAGCGCCTGGGCGATTAATACCCGCCGCTTCATCCCCCCGGACAGCGAACGCATATTGGCGTCGGCCTTGTCTGTCAGCATTAAT
The DNA here is from genome assembly GCA_035300145.1 of Acidiferrobacterales bacterium. Taxonomy (GTDB): domain Bacteria; phylum Pseudomonadota; class Gammaproteobacteria; order Acidiferrobacterales; family DATGVQ01; genus DATGVQ01. The sequence goes on from DATGVQ010000056.1 coordinate 7,646, forward strand.
GCCGCCAGCAATTCTTCCCGCCAGGGTTCGTTGGCTTTGCCCAGGCCGAAGTAGCCGGCTTGAATACGCAATACCTCGCGCACGGTAAAAAACGGATCAAATACGATCTCTTGCGGCACTACCCCCAGGCAGCGGCGCGAACGGCGATAATCTTTGACCACATCATGCCCCAGGACCGAGACACTGCCGACATCGGCGCGGGTCAGTCCGGCCATAATATTAATCAGGGTGGATTTACCGGCGCCGTTGGGACCAAGCAGGCCGAAAAATTCGCCCGGTTGGATACACAGCTCAACCCCTTTTAACGCGTGCACCGCGCGATAATGCTTGTGCACGGCATCGATCACGACCGCCGCGGACATAATTATTTAGTTGACTTCTTTCAGGTTAGTTCACTTCTTTTCGTTCAGGAAAATATCCTGCAAACCGCTGACGCGAATAAGGTCTTGTAATTTAGCGGGAATATTTGTGAATGCCAGCCGGCGCTGCGCGCGCCGTGCCTGCTCCAGCCACTCCACCATCAATGCCAGACCGGCGCTATCGGCCTTGGGCACTGATTTTAAATCGATTTGGACCATCTCCGCCGATGCCGACCACCAAGCAGTAGAGAGGTCGAACAGATCGGAAACGGTGTCAAATGTTAATGGGCTGGTAATTTGATAGGTGCCCGCGCCCAGCGCAGTAAAATGTTGATTGCTCACACTAGCTTTGCGGTTTGACGGTGGGCGGGGGTTTATTGCCCATTTGTTTATTTTTTGCCGCGATACCGGCAATCACCGCATCAATGCCTTGTTGTTTAAGCTTGCTGGCATAAGTCGCGCGGTAATTAGTGACCAGGCTTACCCCATCGATCACCACATCGTACACCTTCCATCCGGGTTTTTTATTGTAAAACGCGTACTGGATGGGGATATTAGAACTACCATTGGTCTGCTTGATCTCGGTCTTGACTACCGCTTCTTCATCGTCCGGCTTGCCGTTAAACGGCGCATAAACAACCTCTTGGTCGGTATAATTCAATAATGCGGTAGCATAGGTGCGCACCAGCAGCTCCCGGAATTCTTTAATAAAACGCGCGCGCTGATCTTCATTCGCCTGGCGCCAATACCGGCCCAATACCCACTGCGCCATGCGCTCGAAATCAAAATGCGGCAAGACCTGCTGGTCCACCATGGCATAAAGCTTGGTGATATCCTGAGAGTAAACCGTACGGTTGGCCTTGATCAGGCGGATGATCTCTTGGGTAGTCTTACGCACGAGCTCATCCGGCATTGGCTCGGTTTGGGCATAAACCCCGCCCACGGCCAACATCAGGAACAATATAAAAATGGCGTTAATTTTTTTCATAATTATATTATAGCTCATTATGGCTTTTTATTGGGCTCCGACTCCCCGGCCTTACCGAAAATGAACTGACCAATGAGCTTTTCCAATACTATTGCTGACTGTGTCATCGTGATCTTATCGCCGTCTTTTAAATACTGGTCACTGCCGCCGGGGTCTAATCCAATGTACTGCTCGCCCAGCAAGCCGGCGGTTAGAATGGAAGCGCCAGTATCTTTGGGTATGGTTTTATACCTGCCGTCGATGTTCAGGATCACTAACGCCTGGTAATTCTTGTAGTCGAAGCCGATCTGCGATACGCGGCCTATGCGCACTCCCGCCATGGTCACCGGAGACTTTACCTTTAGGCTGCCGATATTATCGAAATGCGCCTCGAGTTTATAACCGTCAACGACATCAGCCGTGGACAAATTGCCCACCCGCAACGCCAGCATGGCGAGCGCCAGCAATCCCAGCGCTACAAAAATGCCCACCCACAACTCCAACTGTATTCTCTGTAACATGGTGCACCCTCACTTAAACATCAATGCGGTCATAATGAAATCCAGGCCGAGCACCGCCAAGGACGAAAATACCACAGTGCGATTGGTAGCAAGGCTCACGCCCTCGGAGGTCGGCACTGCATCGTAGCCTTCAAATACCGCAATCCAGCTCACGACAATGCCGAACACAAAGCTTTTTATCACACCATTAAGAATATCATCATAAAAATCGATACTATTTTGCATCTGCGACCAATAGGCGCCAGTATCGACACCTAACAGGCCCACACCTACTATGTGGCCGCCGAGCACGCCGATGGCGGAGAATAACGCCGCCAGCAACGGCATGGCGATGACGCCGGCAAGCAGGCGCGGCGCGATCACGCGATTAATCGGATTCACCGCCATCATTTCCATGCCGGCCAACTGTTCGGTGGCCTTCATCAGGCCGATCTCAGCGGTCAACGCGGAACCGGCGCGGCCGGCAAACAGCAGCGCGGTTACCACCGGCCCCAGTTCGCGCACCAGGGAGAGGGCGACCAGCAACCCCAACGATTCGCCGGCGCCGAACTTCGCCAGGGTATTATAACCTTGCAGACCCAGCACCATGCCGACAAACAACCCGGATACTAGAATGATAAGCATGGTCAATACCCCGACGGCGTAAACCTGCTGTACAACCAAATGAAACCGCCGCAACAGGTACCAGGATCCGGTTAATACCTCATATAAAAACAAACTGGCACGGCCGATGTGCTCGGTCGCCGTCAAAACCATCCGGCCCAGGTTTTGTAAAGCGTTCACGCTGTAACCTTCTGCAATAAATCGTCCAGGTAATCGCGCGCCGGGTACTGGTAGGGCACCGGGCCATCCGGCAGGCCCTCCATAAACTGGCGCACATATTCCGATTTTGAACGCTGGATTTCCGCCGGCGTGCCCTGGCCGATAATGTGCCCATCCCCGACGAGATATGCATAATCAGAAATAGCGCAGCTCTCAGCCACATCATGGGAGACAACGATAGAGGTAATGCCAAGAGTCTCGTTCAATTGCCGGATCAGCTTAGCGATCACCCCTTTGGAAATCGGATCAAGGCCGGTAAACGGTTCATCGTACATAATCATCATGGGTTCGAGCGCAATGGCGCGCGCCAGCGCCACCCGCCGCGCCATGCCGCCGGAAAGTTCCGAAGGCATCAAATCGCGCGCGCCGCGCAGGCCCACCGTTTCCAATTTCATGAGTATCACTTTGCGCAGAAGGGCCTCGGGCAGGCGGGTATGCTCGCGGATGGGAAACGCCACATTTTCAAATACGCTCAAGTCGGTAAGCAGGGCGCCGGTCTGAAACAGCATGCCCATATTTTTACGCAGGGCAAACAGCTCTTTGGTATTGAGATCGGGCACCGACAATCCATGCACCAGCACCTTGCCTGAATTAGGCCGCAACCGGCCGCCGATAAGATTCAGCAAGGTGGTTTTGCCCGAGCCGCTACCGCCCATAATAGCGGTCACCTTGCCGCGCGCGATGGCGAGATTGAGCTGGTCAAAAATAACCCGCGTCCCGCGCATAAAACGCAGATCGCTCATCTCCACCAGAATTTCATTATTTGCGCTAGCCAAGGGATAGGCTCACTCGGGATTCCTTGTAATCCGGTAATAAATTGCTTAGGCTCAGCATATATATTTTATGGGCGCTTTATAAGTATTTTTATAATTCAAAGACTACGTCATCTTGATTAATTTTAAAATAGCGACTGAGGAGGAAAGGCATGAACAACAAAAATATCTTTAAGTGGGGGTGTGGCCTGTTATTGCTCAGCTTTGGCCTCGTGGCCCAGGCGGAAAATGCCGTGATTATTAAAACCGGCACATTTAAACTTTCACACGACACGCAAATGCTGGATAACCTTTCCCGCTCCATCGACGACAATGCCAAGAATGTTTATGGCCTCGCGTGGGAGGATCGCGCCGGCGACGGCCTGGCCCAAGGACTCGAATTCATGCGCTACACCAACCGCTGGCACGCGCCCCCGGCGGCCGATGGCGATATTACCTCGCGCCTGCTCATGTTTACTCTTAAGAAATATCAGGACCACGGCCTGTATCATCCTTATCTTGGCGCCGGCGTCGGCCTCGCCCATGCCGACGTAGGCGGCGGCGGCATCAACTTTCATCCCTCGATAGGCTTGGCATTGCAAGTAATCGGCGGCGTTGAACTTCGCTGGGAAGGCGCGGGGTTATATACCGAGCTTAAAGCACTTTATGCCGAACCGGGCAATTTTGTCGGCGATGATGTTAATGTTTCCGGCGTGGGCTTGTTCGTCGGCCTGAGCATCCTGTTTTAAGCCTGCCACCGCAACCTTCTCGTAGTGGATTCTTACCTGCCTTCTCGTTTGGTGGATTCTTACCTGCCTATTCCGTGGAAAAGGCGGTTGACTGGTCCACTGCCGGCAGGAACACCCCACCGGATTCGCCATAGTCTCCCATGGAATCTTTAACGCGATTCACATAACGGATGACGCCGGGGCCGGCATTATAAGCGGCGATCGCGAGGGTGATATCACCCTTAGCCTCGCGCATCATCCAGCGCAGATATTTCGCCGCCCATTCAAGATTTTTCGCCGGATCGTATAATTCGCCCTGAATTAGCTTAATGCGGTCTTGATCGCTCAAATCCCGGCGCCAGTTAGGCCCTTTCATCAAGGCTACCGTTTGCGGTCTTAATTGACACAAGCCGATCTCACCGGCCTGTCCGAGGGCTTTCGGATTCCAGCTCGATTCACGCTCACAAATCGCCTTAAGCGCCTCGGCGGGCACCTGATGGCGCCGTGCGGCTGCTTCTGCATGGCGTTCAAGCGAGGCGCGGCTCCAATTGGCGTAGGCCGGCGTTACCAGTAAACAGCTCACCACGATCAGAAATAATCGTTTCATTTTTTAGCACCCCTGCTCTGTTCTTACCGTTATCGTTAAAGACAGCTCAATCCCTCCAAGTTATTGTGTGGGCTTGAAGAAACCGGAAAATTCCCCGGCGTCACCCTTTATGAACTGCTGATCTGTTGCTTTGCGTACGAAAACGCGATAGAGCCTCACCCGAGTTATGATAGTAATAATGCTGAGGCTGGCGTTATTGTACCTGATTTAATTTAGAAGTCACTAGCGGGTTGTTAAAAAAGTCCATCCGTGGCCTTTTTGACCCGGACCTTTCTTCGCTTTGCAGTCCCGGCTGTGCGCGAAAGCCGGGGTTCGCCTTCCATGGCGAACCCCGCGAAGCAGGGAGGAAGGTCCAGGCTCATCAGTAGCGCCTACTCGCCCATATTCAGCAACAGCCCGCGTTGCCGGGCGATGTGAAAAACCGCAAGAAAAACAACGATGCCGAGAGCGAGGTAAACGATGTTAAGCATCGCCGCCTGGAAAAAAAGGTCAGCGCGGAAAGTGTGTTCCATTAACACCGCACGCATGCCTTCAAACACATAGCTTGCCGGCAATAAATGCGCGACGGTTTGCAGCCAACCCGGCAACACCGAAATGGGATAATAAATACCGCTGACCGGCGCGATCGCGAAAATAGCCACCCAAGCGAGATTTTCTGCGCCCAGGCCATAGCGCAATACCAAGCCGCCCACCAACAAACCGATGGCCCAGCCCATGACTAATAAATTGACGAAAAATGCAATGAGCGGCAACCCCATGGTAAAGATGGAATAGTGATAAAACGGAATCGCCAACAGCGCGGCGCCGCCGACCCCGATCAGCGTGCGGATGAGGCTGATTACCAGCAGCGCGATCACCAGCTCATAAGGTCGCAAGGGACTCGCAAACAAATGACCCAGATTGCGCGAATACATCTCTTCAAAGAATACGACCGATACGCCTAACTGGCCGCGGAACATCACGTCCCAAAGCAGCACACCGGCGAGCAGCACGCCGGAGGCCTGCGCCACCCAGGAACTGTTGGTCACCAAAAACTGGCTGATAAACCCCCATAGAATCATTTGCATCGTCGGCCAGTAGGTCAACTCCAGGATGCGCGGCCAAGACCCGCGCATCAGGTAGATATACCGCAGCACCATTGCGCCGATGCGATGCAATGACAAGACCTGGTTAGCGGTATTCAACGTACGCCCCGCCGCGCCTTAGCTTCGTCTTGCTCGTCGCGTCCGCGCGCGATATCCAAAAAGACTTGCTCCAGATTTTGCCGGCCATAACGCGCAAGCAGGGATTGCGGCGTACCCCGGTCCACAATAAGGCCGGCGCGCATCATGATGACATCGGTGCAAATCCGCTCCACCTCCACCATATTGTGCGAAGCAAACAAGAGGGTGGCGCCCGTGCGCGCTTTATAGCGGAGCAAATAACTGCGGATCCGGTCGGCGGTGTCGGGATCCAAAGAGGCGGTGGGTTCGTCTAGCAGTAATAGTTCAGGTTCATTCAACAACGCCTTAGCCAATGCCACCCGCGTCTTCTGGCCGGCTGACAGGCTACCGTAATGACGCGGCATGAATCCGGCGATATCCAGATCCTCGGCTAATTGCTTGAGGCGCTGCGCCACTTGCTTAAGCCCATAGAGGCGGGCATATACCGTGAGGTTTTCCGTCACCGTCAGCCGGTGCGGTAAATCAACATAAGGCGAAGAGAAATTCATCCGCGGCAACACCCGGTAGCGATGCCGCAGCATGTCCTCACCCAGTACCGTGATGCAGCCCGAGGTCGGCAACAGCAGGCCGAGTAACATGGAGAGGGTGGTGGTCTTGCCCGCGCCGTTACCGCCTAGTAGCGCGCAGGTAGCACCCGGTACGACGGTAAAATTAATAGCGTCCACCGCAAGCACTGCGCCGTAATACTTGCTGACATCTTTAACCTGAATCACTGGCTGCATTTTTATGGGAAGATAGATTTTTAAGCGGGACAGAATACCGAACCTAAAACACGATGTGTACCGGAAGAACCAAAAATGTTCAACCGAAAAACAGCGCGCTTAACTTGTAGGTTGTTGAAAAAGTCCATCCATGGCCTTTTTCAACACGCAAAGCAAAAAGCGGCCGCTCCTGCGCATCCCTGCGCTCGCGGCATTCGTGCATCCTGCACAGCATGGTTTTTGCTTTGCTTCATTTTTCAAACACTCAGCGTGTTTGAAAAATAGCGGTACGTCCCTATACCGCGACAGGCAGGAAGCCCTAGTGCCGCGTAGCGCAGGGATGCGCGAGAGCGGCCACCGCAGGGTGATGAAAAAC
>DATGVQ010000057.1:0-9772 GCA_035300145.1 Acidiferrobacterales bacterium
CAAGCCGCGTACTCGGCGTCCAAAGGCGGCGTGGTCGGGATGACCTTGCCGATCGCGCGCGAGCTGGCGCGCTTCGGCATTCGCGTCATGACCATCGCCCCCGGGATCTTCGAGACGCCGATGATGGTGGGCATGTCCGAGGAGGTGCGCCGCTTGCTGGAGCAGCAGGTACCGTTTCCACCGCGGTTGGGCAGGCCGGACGAGTTCGCGCAGCTTTGCCGACACATCATCGAGAACGAGATGCTGAACGGCGAGACCATCCGTCTCGACGGCGCGATCCGCATGGCGCCGAAGTAAGGTATGAACGATCAGGCGCTGTTGCCAGGCTTCGTACACCGAGCCGGTGCTGTGGAGCGCAAAAATTCCACCCCTAATCAAAACGATCAAAATCGGCTCTCGTTGCTTCGAGTAGCGGCGGAAGTGGCGGCTTCGAAACAACCCTGACGATATGGAAGGACAAGGATTTCTCGTTACCCGAACGACAGTCACTGCCACCTTTTGAACAGACCATGCTATTGGAGTAGACATGGCTACTGAAAAGGAGCTTCGGGAGCGCTGTGCGGACCAGAAATCAGTTTATGAATGTTTATGCGAGCCAGTGGATTGGTTGTAATTTACTTTAGTTACTCGACCAAGCACGTTTTATAAGACCCGTACTACTAAAAATGGCAAGTATCAATCGACGAGCTACGGAAGGCGAAACGCCGAGGCGAGAAGCGCGCGATAGCCACCGCTTCATGGTGACGGCACTACTCGACGCCGGAAATTAAAAATCTGCGCGCATGCGTGGAAAAGGTCGTCAGGAAGCCGGCGTTGAAGGCGTAGGGTCATAACAAAACCATTACACTAATTTAGAGGCTACAAAAAGTTGCTGTAAGTCGTTGATAAATGGCGCGCCCGGAGAGATTACTCCATACATCCCTGTACTTCGCCCTTCGGGCCGCCGCTTCGCGGCGTTCAAATTTGCTCCCGGCAAATTTGTCGAACTGCTTATGATTTCGTCGGGAGTTCGAACGACTCGATGAAGCGTCGAGGCTCACGTTCGTCGGAGCTTACGGAAAATATGGCGCGCCCGGAGAGATTCGAACTCCCGACCACCTGGTTCGTAGCCAGGTACTCTATCCAGCTGAGCTACGGGCGCAAGGTTAATGGGTTATCTTCCAACCCATCCCTGGTGGGCCGCCCAGCTCGTCATCCATGACTCGCGTTCGCGGCTCCTGGGCCCGCCGCTCACCCAGCTGAGCTACGGGCGCAAAGAATAACAATAAAAAAGCGGTCGCATTATGTGAACGCCGCTTAGATCATGTCAAGAAGTGAGATGAAACCCTCCCGCCTGTGCCCCTCGACATCTGAACTTCAGGCAGTCTACCGCCAAAAACCGGGATTTAACAGGGGAACCTCTGACTAAGTCAGAGGTTCCAGCCGTGTGGCGTTTCGCGATTCGCCCTGTTTCGGCCTCTGCTAGGTCAAATATTTTTTTAATGGCTCCCAATACATTTTTTGCCACCCGCCCTCGAGATGCTCGCGTTGGTCCTCCGGGAAACCTGCGTGGTCAAAGACGAGCCGCGTCTCGGAGCCCTGGCCCTGTAGCTCGAACTTGACGATCGAATAGACGCCGGCGGCCCAGTTGCCGGCACGCCAGGCCTGGACGATACGCTGGTTGGGCAAAAGCTCGACGTTCCGTCCGGCGATCATCCCTCCGAAACACGAGAAGGAACCGCCGGCTTCCCGGCTGATCTCGGCCGCGGCGCCGCCGGTGAATGCGCTGAACTGCTTGGCGTCGGTGAGCGCTTCGTAGATGCGCTTCGGGCTCGCCTTGAAAACGACTTCTTGATGGATCGGTGTGGACATGGTGATTTCTCCGGTTCCGGGCAAATCCGCCTCGTCCGAGGCCGATTTGCAATAGTTAACCATTTAGTTTACTATTGTTTTTATACCGAGGTTTTTCGATGCTGTCAAGCGCGCCAACCAAAAGCTCCGCCAGCAACCATCGGCTCGACCTGGTGTTCCACGCGCTGGCCGACCGCACCCGCCGCGCGCTGCTCGCGCGCCTGGCCGAGGGGCCGGCGATGGTGACCGAGCTTGCCGAGCCGTTCGCGATGTCGCTGCCCGCGGTGTCCAAACATCTTAAGGTGCTCGAACGCGCCCGGCTGGTCGTGCGCGCCGTCGATGGTAGGGTCCACCGCTGCTCGTTGGCCGCCGAGCCGCTGCAGGAAGTGGAGCGGTGGCTGGATCACTACCGATCGTTCTGGGAAGATAGGCTTCACGCCTTGGCGCGCTACGTCGAGCGTGACGCGGATGACGAACACCGTTGACCCACGGGAGGAGAACCTTGGCCAGTCAAAAATCCGCTACTGCCCCCGCATCTGAAACTGTAACCCTGATCGTCCGCCGGACGATTTATGCCAGCGTTGAGCGCGTATTCGAGGCCTGGACCCGGCCCGCCCACCTCAAGCAGTGGTGGGGTCCCGACTCTGTGAGTTGCGCCGATGCCGAGATCGACTTGCGGGTCGGCGGCCGCTATCGGATCGCCAACCAGTTCCCCGACGGAAAATTAGTGTGGATCGTCGGGGAATTCGAACTCGTCGCGCCACCCCATAAGCTGGTTTACACCTGGCGCCTGGAGCCGGATGCGCAGGCGTCCGAACGTGTCACGGTTCGGTTTGAGCCGCGAGACGGCGCGACCGAGGTGATCGTCATCCACGACCGCATCCCGAATATGGCCATTCGCGACCGGCACGAGCAAGGGTGGCACGGCTGCCTCAACGGCCTGGCGGAATTCTTGAACGACGCGTAAAGCGTGGCCGCGCAAGCATCCGGCAATGCGCGCACCCCGCCGGATCATCCGCGACGATGACAACCCGCTTCATGGTCGATGACTCCATGGATGGTTTTCTCACGTCTGGAAATACGCAGTGGAAGCGCTACCGTGAAACTCGAGCCCTCATTGGGTTGGCTCTGCACATCGATCGCGCCGCCGTGCGCGTCAACGATCTGGCGAACAATGTATAAGCCCAAGCCCAAACCTGGGTATTGATTCGCTGAGGAAGCGCGCTCAAAACGCTGGAAGATCCTGGCTTGGTCTTCGGGCCTGATGCCGATGCCGTAATCGCGCACCACCAGGCGCGCCTCGGATCTTGATTCATCCAAAGAAAGCCGGACTTCAATCGGTTTACCCTCGCCGTATTTCACCGCATTGGTGACGAGATTCGTGATGACTTGCTCGATGCGGGCCTGGTCCCAGCAGCCTAGAAGGGGACCCTTGCCATGGATCGTAATGGAAGCTCGCGCTGCGGAGGATTGCTCGCCTAAAATCGTCTCGTCGCCAAGGCGGCTGATCACGTCTTGCGTAAGCTCGGCCAGGTCCAATTCAACCGGTTCAAGCGTGAGCCTGCCTAAGCGGATGCGCGTTAAATCCAAGAGCTGATCGATGAGCTTGCTGAGCCGTTTGCTTTGGTAATCGCTGTTCTCGACGGCTCTTTTCACTCTCTCAGCGACTTCGGGACCGTATCCCTTATCGATGGCACGCTGGAGGATCTGAATCTGGAGTTTTAAAGAAGTCAAAGGCGTCATCAGTTCATGACCTGCGATCGAAAGGAACTCATCGCGCAGATGCAGCGCCTGTTGCAGAGCCTGCTCGATTTCCTTGCGCCCGGCGATTTCGGTCTGAAGCGCCTTAGCCTGTTGTTGCAGGGACGCGATCATGCGGCGTTGCAACTCGGGATCTTTAAGCGCAACGAAACCCTCGGCCGGAATCACATGAGAGTGAGTGCGGCAAACCTTGTGGAAGGCATTGCCGTGCAAATGCTGACTGAAGTTACCCATCCCATAGCCGCAAAGGAGCGTGAAACAGTGGGTTTGGGCGAGACCGTTCCAAAGTTCTTCGAGTTCAATCGTTCCATGAAGATTGCCTTCAGCCCAAAGAAGGTCCACCATTTCCCCGTAAATTCGAATTTTGGAATATTGTTCACCCATCTTGTCGATGAGGCCGCCAACAACGCTAATGAATTTCTCAGCATCCGGTATGCCCCTGACCATGAATTGAGACAGCGTATCCGCGGCATCACGCATCGCAAGCTGCCCTTGCGCCTTGATGCTTTGGACATCAAAACCTTGCGCCTCGAGCCGCTTTTCAAACGCTGCGCAATGAGGCCGCGTGGCGATAACGATAACGCCGTCGCCATGCTTCAGTCCTGGAGCGACAAACAGCGTGACCGCCTCATAGAGGAAATGTTCATCCTCATAGAACTGAACCAGGTGGCGTCTCTTACTGGATTCAATGGGTTGACTTAAAAGCGCGGTCCAAGACCCTGAAGCAACGGCGGTTGAAGACATATTTCACCCCAAATGGAATATTATTATTAATACAGCGTTCGGCTCATATTGCATTGCGACAAGCGGAATGAAAACGGTCCGGCACTCTGACTCCAACTATTTGGGTAGCATGAAGGATCGCGTCGAACGAAACAAACTGAGCGCCTTCTGACCGGTGGTCGCACAGGCTACGGCACAGCCTTCGGACTCTAAAAGGGCTTGAAGCGCAGTCAGGATACTCTTGTCATCCTCGACAATCAAGACCGAGCTGTTTGAGGCCATCTCCATAGCAGGCGCCCTAGTGTGGTGTCCCGAAAATATTTTTACGAAAAAACTCCCTCACCCCAACCGGCTTCGCCCCCCTCGCTTCGCTCTCCCCTCACCCGGCCCTTCGGGCCACCCTCTCCCGGTGGGAGAGGGAAAGTCGGTGCGGCCTCCGGCCGCAGTATTTGTAGGGTGGGCTGCGTCCACCGTACGCGGCTTCGGTCACCGTCCAATGGTGGGCGGAGCCCACCCTACGAACACTGTCATTCCCGCCCCCGATCGAGTCGAGGGCAGGCTCCAGCGGGAATCCAGTATTGACGCGGGGTATCTGGATTCCCGCTTGCGCGGGAATGACGATCTATTCGAGATGTGTAGATACCTATGCCCGGTGGGAGAGGGTAAGTCGGTGCGGCCTCCGGCCGCAGGTTCAACGCGATCACTTCCGTGGTTTGTAGGGGCCAAGCTCATCAACAACGGCATCGACAAAGGAATGATCGACCACCTGCTCGATGCCGATATTACCTTCAATAAGGCCCTGGTCTTTGAAAAATTGCAGATCCTTCTTCAAGCTGGCTTCGTCAACCTTGCCGTCGGGATTGTTACCGTTAGAAGTAATCGCCTTGTATACATTTTGATCTTTAATATCGGTATATTCCGTCAGAATCGAAATGATTTCCTGTGCCTTCGGTCCGGCGAGCTTGCCGCCCTTTAATGCATCGTTGTAATCCCGCACTGCTTTGATATAGGCGCGCATGAATTTCTTGGCGACATCCGGGCGCTTCTTAATAAAATCGCCGCCATAGAGCACGACCGCGAGTTGGTGGTTGGGATAGATAACGTCGTCTCCCACAAATCGCACCGCGGCACCGCTCTGCACGGCTTTAGTCGCCGACGGTTCGGTGGTCATGCTGGCATCGACCGCTTTATTCTGCAACGCCAGGACATGCTGCGGGAAGCTCATGTAGACGAGCTCGACGTCGCTGAACTGCAGTCCGCCTTTTTTTAGCGCTTCATTTAAGGTGGAAGTGGACGCGCTGCCGCGCGCGAAGCCGGCAATTTTTAATCCTTTAAGATCGCGGAAATCCTTGAACTTACCGCTGTCGATTAAGTCTTTACGCACGAGCAAGGGCTGGTAGCCGTAACCCGGAGGCGTGGAGCCTTTATCCGCGACGATTTTGATATCGACCCCGCGCGCCGCCGCATTATAAAGTCCCGCGGATGTCGATATGCCGCCGACATCCAATTGGCCGGTCCCGAGCGGCGCGATCATATTGGTGAGGGCGGTAAAGGTGACCTGAATCCCCTCCTGCTTGAAATAAGCTTTTTTGTCGGCAATAAAGAACGGCGCATCGCTGCTGGCGATGGCGATGCCGACACGAACCGTGGTATCCGCATTGGCGAATCCCGCTGACGCAATTAACAGGCAAATCATTAGCAAAAATAAAGAAAATGGATGCAGCGCCGTTGTTGTTTTATTTAAAATAGGGCCGCTGGGCATTTGCATATCTCCGAAAGAATTATCTTTGACGCATAAACCTTAAATTGGAGTAACCAAAAGCGTCGGGATACGCAACGTATCGAACACAACAAGCTTCTCTCTAAACTTGGCTACCTTATGGTCAAACACAACCTTATCCAAATATCTACCGACGTTATATATCCGGGTATCGCCATCCAGCTTGGTTTGGAAAACGGCATAGTTGGATTGGACTGAATAAGCGCCATTTTCCTGCCCGGTCATTCTAATGTTGCTGACCAGATGCCGGTAAAAATGGGGCTCATAAACATTGGCGTGGCGATGCGCCGTCACCCGATCTTTCAGCATGCCTTTGCTGTCACAATACATCACCGTGGCCGGCAACCCACGATCGAAATTTTCGCGTGAGATAATCTTGTAAATGCAGTTTTCCGTGAAAAAATCCGGCCATTCCTCAAGCTTGTTATCGTCGATGCACTGCACGTAGGCGTGCGTCAGCTCTTCTATGGCAAGTTTGACCTCCGGCAAATTCATTTCATCAAACCCGTGCTAAAGCCCATTAAATTACAGTATTCCTTCCAAAAACCGCGTACCGAAGTTTCCGTCGCGCGGAAAGCTTGGCTGTGCACGTCCTTCCCGCCCATTTCGATAAAGGAACATTTTTCTTGGTCTCCGCGCACGATCCCTTTTTGCACCCGTTCGCCGACGCCGCCGTCCTCCAAAGAAACATAGCCGGCAGGGCCGACCAAATTCGATTGCTTCAGCCGGATGTTGGTCATCGCATCGTCATCATCGCCATAACCAAAATAGGTCCACAACAATTCGCACTGTTCCGGCCCCTTGGGCAGGAGTTGGCGCACCGCCAAGGTGTTATAAATTTGCTGGATAACCAGAGAGGGAAAGATGGACTGGATAGTTAAGCTAATTCCGTCGGCGAATTCTTGTTTGCCGTTTAACAGCGACGGGTCCGCCAGGCGGTACTGCGATTGAAACGATCTTATATCGGCATCTTTGTACGCGGATTCATTTTCTCCCAGCGCGCCATAGGTATAGCTGACGTGATGCATGCCGGTTTCATCCAGGTCGACACCGCCCTTCTGGGACAAGCGGTTTAGCCCAAAGGTAGCGAAAAACAAATGCAGCAGGCTGGCGTGATAAGGATCTTTATTGTTTTCAAAATAAAGCTTCCAATTGTTCTGCATTAACTGGCGGTTAAAGCCCAAAATGCGAATCGGGCGGTTAAATACCCGCTTTATATAGGAACCCATTTTTTCGCCAAGGTAATCCGCAAGCGGCGCAACGCCGGGATCAAACGATCCAAATATCAGGCCGCTAAAGGTGTCCACTTTAAGCTTTTGCAGCGAATGTTCGGAAAGTTTGAAGTCGGGCGGCATGCCGCCCACGCCGTTGATGCCGGTTTTAAACGGCAGGCCTTTAAGATCCCCTTTTAAATCATATACCCAGGCATGATACACGCAGGTGAATATCTTATTCTTACTGTGGCCGTATGCATCCACACAAACCGCAGCGCCTCGATGGGCGCACCGGTTTACAAACGCGTTCAAGGAGCCGTCGGCAGCACGGGTCACGACAATAGGCGCGTCGCCGACAAAAGTTGTTTTATAATCTCCCGGCTCGGGTAATTCCGCCTCCAAGGCGAGATAATTCCAGGTTGGGCCACGATAAATTTTTTCTTGCTCGCGGGCATAAATCGCCGGATCGGTATAAACCCGATACGGAACGCGAGTCACGCCTTCCGCAGGCCAAGAGAATTCGGCCGAAGTGTCAGAAATCAAGTTAGTCATCAACTGGGCTCCTTTCGTTCAGCAACTTGTCGCGCAAGACGCTATCTTCTCATGCCGCTCAACAATTTAATCGCTGTAATTAAACTATTTGGATCGGCAATGCCTTTGCCCGCAATATCGGGCGCGCTGCCATGGCCTACGGTGCTGAATAACACCGGCGTGCCGATGGTCATGGCGGTGATTTTGTTAAACGCCATGAGTTTAATCGGAATATGGGCCTGATCGTGATACATCGCCAAAAATACATCATACCGGCCTAAATCGAGAAACAGAGTATCACTTCCAAACGCCCCATGGGCATCGATACCCTCGTGTTTCGCTTGCGCAATGGCCGGATTAATGTGCTCGATCTCTTCGTCGCCAAACATCCCTCCCTCGCCGGCGTGGGGGTTAAGTCCCGCTACCGCGATCCGGGGATGCGGCACGCCGAGATTTTTGACTGCACGGTTCGCGGCGCGCATGGCCGTTAACACCAGCTCTTTTTTGATCATGCGGAGCGCCGAGCGCAACGACACATGCAGCGTTACGTTAACGATACGCAGATTTTCCGAAACCAGCATCAGAAAAACTTCTGCGTTTTTGGTATGCGTGCGCCTGGCGATAAAGCCGGGATATCCATCGAACTCGATGCCGGCTGATTCGACCGCTTTTTTTGAGTGCGGGCCGCCGATCACGGCGCTGACTTTTTCGGTTAACGCCAGATCTATAGCACGATCCGTGTACTCCAACATGGCTTTTCCGGTCATGGCATCGCCGGCGCCGATATGCAGGCGATCGAGCCGAATATTGCCGATGTGCACGATATCTAAAACGCCGAATGTGAAACGCGCCGACCCAATATCTTCAATAATGTTAATCTTCAACGAAAGATGGAATAAATCGGCGTAAAACTCGATGACCTTGGCGTCGCCGACGATAACCGGGTTGCATAGATGGTAAACCGCCGGATCTTGCAACGCCTTTATCGCAATCTCCGGTCCGATTCCGGCGGCATCTCCAATGGTAATGGCGATAATCGGCTTAACCAAAGTTTTCAACGCGGTGGCCTCAATGATGATTAGGTCTTCCTTGCGCCCTATAAATGTTCAGGCGATTATGCCATTAATTTTCGCCGCAATCATGCACAAGAAAAGCAACACCCAGGCCCGTCTTTTTTAAGACCTTGATTGACCTTTTGTACACTCTGGAGGTAAATCTTCGATATCTAATTTTCGCAGTCGCTTGATACCGTATCTGATGCACATATGATTGTTGGAAAAGGAAGTAGAAAGCGAACGATAAAGCGTTCGAAGTCTATCTTTTGAAAATGGAGAAAAGGAATTGCCGTACTGGAAAAATTGCAATTCGATCTGGCTGGACCGACCCTCCACTTTTAGCCAGACATGCGGAAAATGACTCTCAATTTTGGTAAGCCCATCCAGGAAAAGGATGAAAAGTGGCCTGTTCTAAAAAAGCTGGTTCATATTTGTCATCCATACCAAACAGTATTTGTAGGGTGGGCTGCGCCCACCGTACGCAGCTTCGGTCACCATCCAATGGTGGGCGGAGCCCACCCTACGAGTACGGGGGTTATTAGTTGTTATCCCTCCTTGAATGATACACCGCCAAATCCACCACCACGATGGGAGTTTGGTTTAACTGCGCTGCATATGCTAGTGGGACACCTATTGCCACATCCCCCGCCCAAATAACGTAGCCCAAGCCACTTGGGGGCACATCCAAGCCGTCCACAACCAGCCCCGCAAAGTTGCCACCCGGTATGCTGCTAATGAAACTGCCAATCGGCCCCTGTGCTCCACCGAAGCCAAAATCGCCCTGTACGCCCACAAAGTGCGCCTCGTCCGGTGCCATGAACCAATGTGGATCCCTTGGATCCACCCCCTGATCCACCATCTGTACGACTTCCGGGTCA
>DATGVQ010000058.1:0-9421 GCA_035300145.1 Acidiferrobacterales bacterium
GACCCTGTTCCGCGGTGGCGATCGCCGCGATGTTTTTCATCCGCTCGCCGCGCCACTCATGGCGCTGCACCGCAATTTAAAGACGGCGTTTGACCCGCATGGCATACTCAATCCTAAACGGATGTACGATGCTTGGTAAAAACCTAGCAGGGTGCTGAAAAACGCGTTTTTCAGCACCCTGCAGTGGCCGCTCTCGCGGCATCCCTGCGCCACGTGGCACTTGGGCTTCCTGCCCATCGCGGTATAGGGACGTACCGCCATTTTTGCTTGACGCATCCCTGCGCCAAGCCCCTACGGGGCTCACGCGAAAATCCGCTCCCGGCGGATTTTTCAAACACGCTAGGTGTTTGAAAAATGAAGCAAAGCCCCGTTATATTACAGGGCCATGCTGTGCAGGATGCACGAATGCCGCGTGGCGCAGGGAGGCGCAGGAGCGGCCGCTTTTTGCTTTGCGTGTTGACAATTTCTCCGGGAGAGAGTGGGCGCTACCTGGTAGCGCCCGGAGGGCGAGGGCCAGGGATGGTCCGAGTCAAAAAGGTCACGGATGGACTTTTTCAACAACCTGCTAGGGATCCGGGCGACGGTTTTTCCAGATTGTTTAACCAGGTGCCAGCAGTTCTATCCAATGCCGTACCGGCACCGCGGATTGCGTTTGCAGATGGGTGAGACAGCCGATATTGGCGGTGGCGATTATGTCCGGCGATCCGGATTGCAAAGCATGGAGTTTGTTTTTCAATAAGCGCTGAGACAGGTCTTTTTGCAAGATAGAATAGGTGCCGGCCGAGCCGCAGCATAAATGCGCATCCGGTACCGGCGTCAAAATGAAACCTAATTTGCTTATTATCGTCTCTACCGTACCGTTAAGTTTTTGTCCATGCTGTAAAGTGCAAGGGGAATGAAACGCGATTTTGCCGCGGCTTACGGCTGGTTTGAAAGCGGCAAGGTTTTCCCGCGCGAGGATTTCGCTTAAGTCTTTGGCAAGCTCGGAAACACGCGCCGCTTTTTCAGCATAGGTGTTGTCTGCGCGCAATAAGCGCCCATAGTCTTTGACCAGCACGCCGCAACCGCTGGCAGTGGTTATGATGGCCTCGGCGCCGGCGGCAATATAGGGCCACCAGGCGTCGATATTGCGGCGCATAAAATTAAGCGCCTCATCCGGTGCGGATAAATGCTGACTGAGAGCGCCGCAGCAGCCGCTGCCCGGGGCAACCCGCACGTTAATGCCGAGCTTGTCTAATACACGCGCGGTCGCGGCGTTGATAGGGGGGGCGATGGCGGGCTGGACACAGCCATCCAAGATCAACATGGTGCGCTTATGTTTGGTCTCCGGCCAGGCAGGTCTTTTTATATAACGCGGGATGCTGCGTTTCACGGCTTGGGGCAATACCGGCCGCAGGACCTGGCCCAAGCGCAGCAGCGGAGTGAAGCGCGCCGGATAGGGGACCACGCTACGCAGCATCCAACGCGCAATGCGCTCGAAGTAAGGACGCGTAACCCTGTGCTCGATGATTTCACGCCCGATATCCAGCAGTTGGCCATAACGCACCCCGGAGGGGCAGGTCGTTTCACAGGCGCGGCAGGTTAGGCAACGGTCTAAATGGGTCTGCGTTTTACGGGTTACGGAGCGGCCCTCCAACGCCTGCTTAATGAGATAGATGCGTCCGCGCGGACCGTCGAGCTCGTCGCTTAACAATTGATAAGTTGGACAGGTGGCGTTACAAAACCCACAATGCACGCAGGCGCGTAGGATGGCATCGGCTTCGCGCCCTGAAGGCGTATCCTTAATGAAATCGGCAAGCGATGTCTGCATAAAAGCGTGTAAATCGGCCAACGAGCCGCCATTGTTAACCAGAAAACCAGGTTTGCCTAGATCGCCAATCGGTATAAGCAATTAGAAAAGTTCATCCAATCGTCATTTACAGCTGGAATTTTTCGTTAAATCCGAGTAAGTTTTTTATTTAACACTTTATCGCTTTATGCCAAACAAGCTGTATATAAAGACTTACGGGTGCCAGATGAACGAGTACGATTCGTCGCGCATGGCGGATCTGCTGGCGCACACCCATAATCTGGAGTTGGTTAAGGAGCCGGAGCAAGCGGATGTATTATTGCTTAATACCTGTTCGATCCGCGAGAAGGCGCAGGCAAAAGTTTTCTCCCAACTAGGCTGTTGGAACGAGCTCAAGCAGGGGCGGCCTGATCTGGTCATCGGCGTCGGCGGCTGTGTAGCGAGCCAGGAAGGCGACACGATCATTAAACGCGCGCCTTATGTCGATATGGTGTTCGGCCCTCAAACCCTGCATCGGTTGCCGGAGATGTTGAACCGCGTGCTTAAGACACACCGACCGGTGGTTGATATCAGCTTCCCCGAGATCGAAAAGTTCGACCGCTTGCCGGAACCGAGAGTTGACGGCGTGCGCGCGTATGTGTCCATTATGGAGGGTTGCAGCAAATATTGCAGCTTTTGTGTGGTGCCGTACACCCGCGGGGAAGAGTTCAGTCGCCCGTTTGACGATGTACTGGCGGAGATCGTGCATCTGGCGGAACACGGCGCGCGTGAAGTGACATTGCTGGGACAAAACGTCAATGCCTATCGCGGAGCGAGGCACAATGGCGGCAGCGCCGATTTAGCGCTGTTAGTTAACTATATTGCTGAGATCGATGGCATCGACCGCATTCGCTATACCACCTCACACCCGCTGGAATTTGGCGATAGTCTAATCCAGGCTTATGCGGAAGTTCCCAAACTGGTGAACCACTTGCATTTGCCGGTGCAGAGTGGCTCCGACCGGATTTTGGCGCTGATGAAACGCGGCCATACCGTGCTGGAATACAAGTCCAAGCTGCGTAAATTGCGCAAAATACGCCCCGCTATCAGCATTTCGAGCGACTTTATTGTCGGGTTCCCGGGCGAGACCGAGGCGGATTTCCGGGCGACCCTGGACTTAATCGAAGAGGTGGGTTTTGACCTTTCGTTTAGTTTTATTTATAGTCCGCGCCCCGGTACCCCGGCCGCGCAATTGCCCGATCCAACGCCGCAAGCCGTGAAGCAGGCGCGGTTGGAAATTTTGCAGCGGCGCAATCTGGAAATGGCGGCGCAAATCAGCCGGCGCATGGTCGGAACCGTGCAGCGCATCTTAGTGGATAGACCGGCGCGCAAGCACCCGGGACAACTGGCCGGCCGCACGGAGAACAACCGGGTGGTTAACTTTACCCATAACGATCCTGGGCTAATCGGCCGGTTCGTCGAGGTGGAAATTACCGAGGCCTTGCCCAACTCGCTGCGCGGCCGTCTCGTAAGCGCCGTGTCGGCGGCATGAAACGGATGCTGGCTTTTTTGTCTAATTAGGTTGCGGGAAAAGCTGAAAAACACGGTTTTTCAGCAACCTGCTAAACTTTAAGTTATTTCCATTTTTACTATTGAATTGAGCACAAAACTCAAGCAAATCAAATTTAGTTTGTTCCCTGCGGATAATCAGCGGCTCGCCAGCCTATGCGGGCAGCTCGATGAGCACATCAAGCATATTGAGGGACAATTGGGGGTGCAGATTGCCAATCGCGGCAATGTCTTTCGCATCACCGGCCATCCGGAAGTGGCCAACTACGCGAAAAAATTATTAAAGGAGCTGTACGATTCAACCGAGAATCAGCCGGCGTTAACCCCTACCGGGGTGAGATTGGCGTTAGGGAAGGGCACAGAAATCGCCCCACAGGAAGGTTCCTGGGAGACGGAGCTACATACTCCTAAGCGTGTCGTACGTGCGCGCAGCGCGCGCCAGGAACAATATATCCGCAATATTCTTACTCACGATATCAGTTTCGGCATCGGTCCCGCCGGCACCGGCAAGACTTATTTGGCCGTGGCCTGCGCCGTGGATGCCCTGGAGCGCGACCGCTTGCGCCGCATTCTGTTGGTGCGACCGGCGGTGGAAGCCGGCGAGCGCCTGGGCTTCTTGCCGGGCGATCTGGAGCAAAAGGTTGATCCTTATCTGCGGCCGTTATACGACGCTTTGCACGAAATGTTAGGGTCGGAGCGGGTGCTAAGACTGATAGAGAAAAATGTCATCGAACTCGCGCCGCTCGCTTATATGCGCGGGCGCACATTAAACGACTCGTTTATTATTTTGGACGAGGCGCAAAATACCACGGTAGAACAAATGAAAATGTTTCTCACGCGCATCGGTTTCGGCGCGACCGCTGTCATTACCGGCGATGTAACCCAAACCGATTTGCCGCGGACGCAATTGTCCGGCCTGCGTCAAGCGATGGAAATTTTGCGCGAGATCAACGGCATCAGCTTCATGCATTTCACGCCGCAAGATGTAGTACGCAATCCTCTGGTACAGAAGATTGTCGAGGCCTACGAGGCGCATACGCAAAAAAACGGATTTGACAAATAACTACAGAGGCCGGGATGCGCCTGCCATGAAGTTAAACCTGCACGTTCAGTATGCCTCGGCCTGCGTCGGTCTGCCGGATAAGTCCTTGATCGCGACTTGGGCGCATGCCGCTTTGAACGATATTCCAGGCAAACAAGTAGAGCTCGGCGTACGTATTGTGGATGAGACGGAAAGCGCCGAGCTTAATCAGCGTTATCGCCACAAAACCGGGCCAACTAATGTATTATCTTTTTCTTTTAATGAGCTATCATTCATAAGTCCCGGATTTTTAGGCGATTTAGTCATTTGTGCGCCGGTAGTCCAGCGCGAAGCAGGTGAATTTGGTAAGCCGCTGGAGGCGCATTGGGCGCATATGGTGGTTCACGGTATAATGCACCTCCGCGGCTATGATCATGTTACTGACCAAGCCGCGCGTATTATGGAAGGGGTAGAGGCCAAAATTTTGGAGAGGCTGGGATTTAATAATCCATATCCTGAAAACTCAAATCCACTATTGCCATGAACGAAGAAAACAACGGCGACGCGACGTCGCGCTCGTTTTTAAATAGACTGGGCCATGCCTTGCTCGGCGAGCCCGATAATCGCCAGGAACTGATCGAGATCCTGCGCCAGGCGCAAAGCCGCGACTTATTGGACCAGGACGCGCTCGATATGATCGAGGGCGTGTTCCAGGTATCGGAAATGCAGGTGCGCGATATCATGGTCCCGCGCGCACAAATGGATGTGGTCGATAAGAACGACGCGCCGGAGGATTATCTGCCGTCGATAATCGAAACCGGGCATTCGCGCTTCCCCATGATCGACGGCGATAAGGACAAGGTCATCGGCATTTTGTTGGCGAAAGATTTGTTACGCTATTTTTACAATGATAAAAAAACTTCTTTTAATATTTATGATATGTTGCGCCCCGCCGTGTTCGTGCCGGAGAGCAAACGCCTGAACGTATTGCTGCGTGAATTCCGCTCGAGCCGCAACCACATGGCCATCGTGGTGGATGAATATGGCGGCGTCGCCGGCCTGGTGACCATTGAAGATGTGTTGGAACAAATAGTCGGCGAAATCCGCGATGAATATGATTTTGATGCGGATGATGTCATGATTATGCAACGCGGGGAGCGGGAGTTTGTTACGAAAGCGTTAACCTCGATCGAGGAATTCAACGCCTACTTCAATACTCATTTCAGCGACGCGGAAGTCGATACGATCGGCGGATTGATCATGATCACCCTGGGGCATCTTCCCAAGCGCGGAGAAAAAGTTGAAATAGAAGGCATGCATTTCGAAGTTCTGCGTGCCGATAGCCGCCGCGTACATTTATTAAAAGTTATCCCTGTTGCAAAGTCTGGTAAGCAAGCTTCCGGATAGGCTGCGCCGCGTCGCGCGTATCCGCCCGGATTTTCTCGCCCTGGTTGCCGGCGCGTTTTTGCCGTTGGCGTTTGCGCCGTTTAATTTCTCCCTGCTCGCAATTTTACTGCCTGCAATCTTATTCGCTGTATGGCTGCCGAGCTCGCCGCGGCAAGCCGCACGGCTCGGCTATTTATTCGGGCTCGGTATGTTCGGTACCGGTGTATCCTGGGTTTATGTAGCGATCCATGATTTTGGTTACGCCGGCATACCCTTAGCGGTGTTCTTGACCGGCCTGTTCGTCGCTTTTCTAGCCTTGTTCCCTGCCGGGCTCGGTTATCTGACCGCGCGGCTGTTCCCCGTTTCTGATTGGTCGAAGTTGTTATTGATTTTTCCAGCGATGTGGACTTTGTTTGAGTGGTTTCGCGGCTGGTTTTTGACCGGATTTCCGTGGCTTAACTTGGGCTATAGCCAGATCAACTCGCCACTGCGTGGTTTCGCTCCGCTACTCGGCGTATATGGAGTATCGTTTGCTGCTACCTTTAGCGCGGGGCTATTGCTAGTCGCGCTGCGCACCGATCGGCTTGTTCGCGCGGCTTATCTGGTCGGGCTGATTCTACTCGGAGTAGTAGGGGGGTTGAGTGCTAGGCTGGACTGGACCCATCCCGTAGATGAACCTTTACGTGTTAGTTTGATCCAAGGCAATATTCCCCAAGACATCAAGTGGAGGCGGGAGGTGTTTTCTTACACCCTCGATCTCTACAAGCGTCTGACACAAGAAAATGCGGATAGTAATCTTATCGTCTGGCCCGAAGCCGCCCTTCCCTTCTTTTATCATCAAGCGAGTGACTATATTGCCGAGTTGCAGCATATCGCGCGCGTTCGTAATATGGATCTGATCATCGGGCTACCGGTAATGGATTTGCATACGCGCCGCTATTACAACAGCATGATGAGCCTGGGTAGAGAGCAACGATTTTACTATAAACGCCATTTAGTTCCGTTTGGTGACTTTGTTCCCCTGGAAAATTGGTTACGCGGTTTAATTCGTTTTTTCGATTTACCTATGTCGGGCTTCAGCGCCGGCCCGGAGGAACAACCTTTGCTCCATGTTGCGGGCCACAGGGTGGGAATAACCATCTGTTACGAAGATGCCTTTGGAGAAGAAGTGATCCGGGCCCTGCCTGAAGCCGATTTTTTAGTGAATGCGACGAATAACGCCTGGTACGGCAATTCCTTGGCGCCACATCAGCATTTACAGATTTCCCGCATGCGCGCCCTTGAGACCGGCCGTTATCTACTGCGCGCCACGACCAATGGAATTTCAGCCATTATCGGTCCGCATGGAGAATTACTCATGAGGACGCCGCAGTTCGCGACCCATGTATTAAGAGGCCAGGTGCAGCCCATGCAGGGAGCCACTCCTTACGTCCGGTTCGGAAACGCACCGATCCTATTGTTGCTTGTCGGCATACTCGTCTTAGTTCGGTTCAGGCGCGCCGGCGAGCGAGTGGCAGTCGGCGCAAATCGTTAACCCTAATGAAAATTTTATCGGGCCAACGCATGACTCGGGAATATGAGGGATTCAAGTTGATTTTTGTCCCTAAAAGGAGCCGAGCGTGAGCAATCCATTACGGGTTATGCTGATCCTCGATGATCCTGATCAGTGCGCAGTGATTGCCGCCGAGATGGGCCGGGCATTTCCCCTCCTTCAATTAAAAAGCATTTTGCAAAGGGAGGAATTTACCGAGGCATTAACGGAAACACCCTGGGATTTGGTCATCACTTCCCGCCGGTTGTGGCCGGGCGGCAACGAAATATTGCGCGAGATTAAATCCCAGATACCCGCTTGTCCGGCGATTGTGCTGGCTCAAAATGAGGGCGCGATAAGCCAAACGATAGACCCCGGGGCCGAGAAGTATGTGCGGATGTCATCAAGCCATCTTGCCTGCTTGCCAGCAATAGCCCGGCTTATGCTCGAGCAACAGCGCCAGCGCCTGGCATTACACCAGGCGCAAATGCGTTATCGGACCTTGTTTGATGGCATGGTCCTGGGGCTTTATCGCACATCGCCGGAAGGCAAGATGTTAGAGGCGAATCCGGCGATGCTGCAAATACTGGGCCGTGTGAATCATGAGCAGTTGCTGACGGCGGTTTTGTCTGATTTGTATGTGGATGCCGAGGATCGCCGCCGCTGGTTTTCTGCTATGAATGGTGATGGCGTCGTGCGCAATTTTGAATTGCAGCTGCGGCGTCATGATGGCAGCGTCATCTGGGTGGAAAGCAATGCGCGCGCCATTTACGGCGACGATGGCCGCGCGCTGTATTACGAAGGCAGCATGGAGAATATCACCGAACGCAAATGGACCGAAAAGCGGCTCAGCTACCTGGCCTACTATGATGCCCTCACCGGGTTACCCAATCGCACTTTATTTAATGATCGCTTAAGGCAAACCCTGCTGGAAAGCAGTCGCGATGTCCGCCTGGCGGCAGTGCTGTTTCTTGATCTGGATCGCTTTAAATATATCAATGATACCTTGGGGCACGAAACCGGCGATCTGGTGCTCAAGGCGGTAGCTGCGCGCTTACTCGCATCTGTGCTTGAAGGCGTTACCGTCGCCCGCATCAGCGGGGACGAGTTCGGTATCATTCTTAACGAGATAGCGCAGGTGGATGATGCCGCAAAGGCGGCGCAACATATTTTAGATAGCTTTCGCCAGCCTTTTTATGCTCCCGATCGGGAATTATTCATCACTCCAAGCATCGGCATCGCGTTATTTCCCAATGATGGCAAAGATGCAGAAGGCCTGCTTAAAAACGCCGAAACAGCCATGTATCGCGCGAAGGAGCACCGGCGCGATAATTACCAATATTACGCTTCTGACATGACTGCCGCTGTTTTCAGGCATCTGGCAATGGAGCATGCGTTGCGCCGGGCGCTGGAAAGAGAGGAATTCATATTGTACTACCAGCCGCAGGTGCAACTTGAAACCGGACAAATCGTCGGCGTGGAGGCATTGTTGCGCTGGCAACGCGCCAATGGCGATCTGGTTTCGCCGGGAGAGTTTATTCCGCTCGCGGAGGAAACCGGATTGATCATGCCGCTGGGCGAATGGGCGCTGCGCACCGCCTGCGCGCAAAATAAAGCCTGGCAAGATAGCGGGCTGCAGGCGTTACGGGTTTCAGTGAATTTATCCGCGCGCCAGTTTCAGCAAACCAGTTTGCCGGATGTCATCGGCCGTGTATTGGCGGAAACCGGTCTCGATCCACGTTATCTTGAGCTGGAGTTGACGGAAAGTGTGTTGATGCAGAATACCGAGGTTACGGTTTCTTCCTTGAGTAAATTAAATGCCATGGGTATCCGGATATCGGTTGATGATTTCGGCACCGGTTATTCGTCATTGAGTTATTTGAAACGCTTCCCGATCGATATGCTTAAAATCGATCAGTCATTCGTGCAGGATATCACGGTCGACGCCGACGACGCCGCGATTATCACGGCGATTATCGCCATGGCGCACAGCCTTGGCATCCAAGTAATCGCGGAGGGCGTGGAAACCGAGGCCCAGTTGCAATTTTTACGCATGCGCGGCAGTGAGATAGTACAAGGATATTATTTCGGCAGACCCGTGACCGCGGGTCAATTCGCGCAAATCCTGCAACCCATCCGCCATTAA
>DATGVQ010000059.1:0-20278 GCA_035300145.1 Acidiferrobacterales bacterium
GTTGCCGGGGAGTAGCGGGTGAACATGCGGTGCAATACGCTGCGCTATTGCACCCTACGGGGGCTACGCTCGAAATGCCCGTACTTCACGCTTCTTATGTTCAGAATGCGAATGCCATCGACATCGAGCCGAAGAACCGGATCGCGATAGTCCGATGGGCATTCTCTAAGTACTACCGAAGGTAGATCCCGAACCTACGCTGAAAAGCTGGTGGGAAATTGCGGGAGACGGTCCGGGGATTTCGATCTCAATATGTGCGGCGGTATGGTCGCCATGACGGACAACTTCGTAAGCAATCGTACCGGCGATCATGACGACTGCGATAGTCATCGGTTTGTTCACTGCGTTTCCTCCGAAGGTCGTTGACTCTACGATCCGAGTTTGCCGTATAACCAGCTCGCGGCTTTCCCTAACCAGGCCACGCCGACAAGCTTCACCAGCTGGCGAGCCGCAACCGCCGCTACCGACCATGCAGCTTGTTTCCAGTACCAAACCTTGGCAAAGGAAGGGCCGAATTTCGGCAGAATCTGAGTAGTGAATTCCTCTTCGAGGTCGCCAATAAGCGAATCGCGTAATCGCTTCGGCAGTGCCAAATAGAGCAGCTTTTCCGCGCTCATAGGCGGTTGATTTTCTGTTCTAAGGGTCAGTACGTCGCGACGGATCCATGCGAAACGCCTGCGATGCCTAACTTCGTTGAGAATCCTCTGCGCATTTTGGACCGCTTCATCGAGCTGGAGTTTGGCGGTCTCGGTAATGCCCAACTCCTCTAGCAATCTGTATAACTTTGCCTTCACGGCATTGGCATCGCGCTCGCCGAGTTCGTTAGCCCGTTTAAGTACGGCCTCGGCTTGCTTGAACCAATGTTCAAGTACTACGTGGCGGTCCGGGTTGAGCGCCCCGACATCCCAGTCGCGCCGCATTTTGTGCAACAACTCGTCCGCTGTGTATTCTTTCTGCTCGTCACTCATTCTTACGCTCCAACCGGCCTAACTCCGGACCACATGCGCTCAAATATGCGCTTCGATTCGTTCAGCGCCCGCAATCCTGGGGTTTCGATTTTGAAGTAACGCTTGGCTCGCCCACCACGTTCAGCGGTGGCTTCACCCTTCCTCGAGGAGACCAGGCCCTTTTCCTCGAGCCTTTCAAGCGTTGTGTACACGGCGCCAATCGAGACGACTCGGCCGGCGCGCTCCTCGATCTCCTGGCGAATGGTCATACCGTAGGCGTTATTACGTAAGCGTACCAACGCCAGCAGCACGATCTGCTCGAACTCACCGAGGTAACTCTTCTTGTCAGTCATTTGTGCGAATCCTCTTCTACCGCGCCGCCTATAGTACTACATTGTAGAAGATATAGCAAATACATGCGAGTTCCGACATCACATCGAAGTTCAATAGAGTTTTTCAACAGAATAGGCCGGAACCCAAAACTCAACCTGAGACCCCACCACGGCTTAATCAGAGTTTCCCTTAATAGCTTTCTGTGTTATTTTTCCGCGCTTGCAGGCGCGTAGCTCAGTGGTAGAGCACTATCTTGACATGGTAGTGGTCGGTGGTTCGATCCCACTCGCGCCTACCAGTTTTTTATTCGCGCCCGGTTGGGTGCATCACAAGAAAAAGGCCCCATTTTCCATGCCAGTCATCACCCTGCCGGACGACAGCCGCCGGGAATATTCCAAACCTGTTACGGTCGCCGAGGTCGCGGGCGATATCGGCCCGGGGCTCGCCAAGTCCGCGTTGGCCGGTAAGGTGGACGGGAAGCTGGTCGACACTTCGTATCGCATCGAGCGCGATGCCGCAGTGACGATCGTCACCGAGCGCGACCCGGAAGGGCTGGAAGTTATCCGCCACTCTACGGCGCACTTGTTGGCCCAGGCGGTCAAAGAGTTGTTCCCGCAGGCGCAGGTGACGATCGGGCCGGTGATTGAAGACGGGTTTTATTACGATTTTGCCTATAAGCCGGGATTCAGCGAGACCGACCTGGCGGCGATTGAAGCCAAAATGCAAGAGCTCGCGCAGCGCGATTATACCGTTACCCGCACCGTCATGAAGCGCGACGACGCCGTGAAGTTCTTTCGCGATATGGGTGAAGAGTACAAGGCGAAAATCATCAGCGACATCCCCGCGGAAGAGGACATCTCGCTATACCGCCAGGGCGATTTCATCGACCTTTGCCGCGGCCCGCACGTGCCTAACACCGGCAAACTCAAAGCGTTTAAATTGATGAAGCTGGCCGGCGCCTACTGGCGCGGCGATGCGCGCAACGAGATGCTGCAGCGCATTTATGGCACCGCCTGGGCGGATAAAAAGGCGCTCGCCGCTTATTTGCACCGCTTGCAAGAGGCGGAGAAGCGCGATCATCGCAAAATCGGCAAGGCGCTGGATCTATTCCACACTCAGGAAGAGGCGCCGGGAATGATTTTCTGGCACGATCGGGGCTGGCGCATTTATCAGCAGGTTGAGCAATACATCCGCAAGCTGCTGTTCCTGAATGGCTATGAAGAAATTCGCACCCCGCAGGTCCTCGACCGCAGTTTATGGGAAAAATCCGGCCACTGGGAAAAATTCAGCGATGTGATGTTCACCACCGAGTCGGAAAAACATGAATACGCCATCAAGCCCATGAATTGCCCGGGCCATGTACAAATTTTTAATCAAGGCCTGAAAAGCTATCGCGACCTGCCGCTGCGCCTGGCGGAGTTCGGTTCCTGCCATCGCAACGAACCCTCCGGCACTTTGCACGGCCTGATGCGCGTACGTCATTTCGTCCAGGACGATGCGCATATTTTCTGCACCGAGGAGCAAGTCCAATCCGAGGTGGCGGCGTTTATCGACTTGCTGTTCAAGGCTTATGCTGATTTTGGTTTTAATGAGGTTTTAATCAAACTATCCACCCGTCCGGAGCAGCGCATCGGCGCGGAGGCGGGGTGGGATAAAGCCGAACGGGCATTAGAACTGGCGCTCAATAGCAAACGCCTGAAGTGGGAATTGCAGCCGGGGGAGGGGGCTTTTTACGGGCCCAAGATTGAATTCTCCTTGAAAGACAGCCTCGGCCGCGTATGGCAATGCGGCACCGTTCAAGTGGATTTTTCCATGCCCGAACGGCTAGGTGCGCATTATATCGCCAACGATAGCAGTAAACAGGTGCCGGTGATGTTGCATCGCGCCATTCTTGGATCGCTCGAACGTTTTATCGGCATTTTGCTGGAAGAATATGCCGGGGCGCTGCCGGTATGGCTGGCGCCGGTGCAGGCGATGGTCGTGACGATTACTGAAAAACAGGCGGATTTCGCCAAAAAAGTTGAAATGACGATGAAAAAGCAGGGGTTTCGGGTTGAATCGGACTTGAGAAACGAGAAGATCGGCTTTAAAATCCGGGAGCATACCTTACAGCGCATCCCTTATCTCCTGGTTGTGGGGGAAAGAGAGGCGCTGGACGGTACCCTAGCCGTGCGCACGCGCAAAGGTGAGGATTTAGGCTCGATGACGCTGGAGGCGTTTAGCGAGCGACTCACCCGGGAGATCGCGGGCCACGGCGTTAACGTTTTGGAGGAATAGGACTATCGCAGCAGAAAAAGAGACGCGCCTGAACGGCCAAATTACGGCGCCGAAGGTCAGGTTGATCGGGGCCGATGGCCGGCAGGTGGGCGTAGTGTCGGCCGCCGAGGCACAGCAGTTGGCCGATACAGCGGGCTTGGATCTCGTAGAGATTTCCCCGAATGTAACACCGCCGGTTTGCCGGATTATGAATTATGGCAAATTCCAGTACGAGGAAAGTAAACGCAAGCACGCCGCAAAAAGAAAGCAGAAACAGATCCAGGTCAAAGAGGTTAAGTTTCGCCCGACCACCGACATCGGCGATTATCAAGTTAAATTACGCAACTTGATACGCTTCTTGCAAAATGGCGATAAAGCAAAAATTACCTTGCGTTTTCGTGGCCGGGAAATGGCCCATCAAGAACTGGGGGTGCAGTTGCTTAAGCGGGTTGAAACCGATTTAGTCGAATATGGAACGGTAGAGCAACATCCGCGTCTGGAAGGCAGACAAATGGTAATGGTGGTTAATCCAAAAAGATAAACGGTTTAGGGTTCACCGGCGATTGCAGGAATCGCCTGAGTTCAACAAGAGCACGCTACTGAAAGAGAAACAGACGGAGAATTTAAAACAATGCCTAAGATTAAAACCAACCGCGGCGCGGCCAAGCGGTTTAAGAAAACCGCGCGTGGCGGGTTTAAGTGTGCTCATTCACACCTAAGACATATCCTGACCAAGAAAAGCACTAAGCGGAAACGCCATTTGCGCTCGAATGACATGGTGCATGCGTCGGATGTCCCCGGCGTCAGGCGCATGTTGCCTTATAGTTAAGTTGGAGAAAAAACCATGCCTCGGGTAAAACGCGGTGTTACCGCACATGCAAAACATAAAAAGGTTATTGCCTTAGCGAAAGGCTATCGCGGTGCGCGCAAGAATATTTTTCGGGTGGCCAAACAGGCGGTGGCTAAAGCCGGGCAATACGCTTATCGCGACCGGCGCAATCGCAAACGCGAATTCCGCGCCCTTTGGATCGCGCGGATCAACGCCGCCGCGCGCGAATGCGGATTAAGCTATAGCCGCATGATTGACGGCCTGAGTAAGGCGGCGATCGAGATTGACCGGAAGGTATTGGCCGATATCGCGGTGCACGATAAAAAAGCGTTTTCTGTATTAGCCGAGAAGGCCAAGGCCAATTTGCCATTAGCCGAGAAGGCTAAGGCCAGGTTGCCATTAGCTGAGAAGGCCAAGGCCAGGTTGCCAGCCGAGAAGGCCAAGGTTAGTTTGCCGGCTTAAGTAATACCGGCGGCGCATTGCCGACGAATAAATTTTTTAGGGAAAGGCGCGCCTTTCCCTTTTTAGTTATGGCATGTCCTATGGATAATTCTTTGCAAGAACAGCAGTTGACGCGCCTATTGCAAGAGGCGCGCGCGGCCGTTGCCGCGGTTTCTAACAGCTCCGAACTGGAACAGCTGCGTGTTAAATATCTAGGTAAAAAGGGCGTGCTGACGGAGCAGTTAAAGCAGCTCGGCAGCCTGCCGGCGGAAGAACGGCCACGCGTAGGTCAATGGGTCAATCAAGCCAAGCAGACGCTGCAAGCAGAGCTGTACGCGCGCAAACAGCAACTGGAACTCGCGTCGCAAGACCGAAAACTCACCGGGGAAACGCTGGACGTGACTCTGCCCGGCCGCGGAATACGGCTGGGCGGGGCGCATCCTATCACCCGCACGCTGCAACGGCTGGAAGAGTTATTTGTGCGCATGGGTTTTGAATTGGCCGACGGCCCTGAGATTGAAGATGATTTTCATAATTTTGAAGCGTTGAACATTCCGCAAAATCATCCGGCGCGCGCGCTGCACGACACGTTTTATTTTGACGCGCATACGTTATTGCGCACCCACACCTCCACGGTGCAAATACGCTTTATGCAGGCGCATAAGCCGCCGTTGCGTATTATTGCCCCCGGCCGCGTATTCCGCTGTGATTCGCCGGACCTCACGCATACCCCCATGTTCCACCAAGTCGAGGGCTTGATGGTGGACGAATCGGTCAGTTTTTCTCATCTTAAAGGTATACTAATCAGTTTCTTACAGCAGTTTTTTGAGAAATCGCTTAAAGTCAGGTTTCGGCCGTCTTTTTTCCCGTTTACCGAGCCTTCGGCGGAAGTGGATATCGAGTGTGTTATCTGTGGCGCGCGCGGCTGCCGGGTGTGCAAGCAGAGCGGCTGGTTGGAGGTGTTGGGCTGCGGCATGGTGCATCCCGAGGTATTCCGCCAGGTCGGCATAGATAGCGAGCGCTATACCGGGTTTGCCTTCGGCATGGGCGTCGAGCGGCTGATTATGCTGCGTTACGGGGTGAATGATGCGCGCTTATTTTATGACAATGATCTGCGTTTTCTGCGGCAGTTTAAATAATTTCCCGCGCGTCGTTTACTCATGAAAATCAGCGAACAATGGTTGCGTGAATGGATCTCGCCGGCGTTGAATGTGCAGGCGCTGGCCGAGCGTTTAACCTTGGCGGGACTGGAGGTGAGCGGTGTCACTCCGGTCGCCGCTCCGTTAAAAAATATCGTCGTCGGCGAGATTATCTCGATCGCGCCACATGCCGATCACTTAAAAATATGCAAAGTGGGCATCGGCAAGGCTAAGCCGGTGGATATCGTTTGCGGCGCCACGAATGCGGCCGCAGGATTGAAGGCGCCGGTTGCGCTTGCCGGTGCCGTGCTGGCAAACGGGACCGCGATTAAACCGATGGCGGTGCAAGGCGTGGCTTCCGCAGGGATTTTGTGTTCGGCCGCTGAACTAGGCCTGGAAGAATCCTCCACCGGTTTGCTGATCTTAGACCAGGCCGCTAAACCCGGGACGCCGATTTATGACTATCTCGATCTCAATGATAACTGTATCGAGATTGACCTTACGCCTAATCGCGGTGATTGCTTAAGCATTGCCGGCATCGCGCGCGAGCTTGCCGTGCTTACCCATGGACGGCTTAAGGCGCCGACGATTAAATCGGTGCCGGTCAAGGGTAAACGCAATATTAAGGTCTCGGTGCGGGCTAAAAAAGATTGCCCGCGTTATGTCGGCGGTATCATTGAAAATATTAATCCCCAGGCGACGACGCCTGTGTGGATGAAAGAACGGCTGCGCCGCAGCGGCATACGCAGCATTCATCCGGCGGTGGATGTAACCAACTATGTCATGCTGGAATTGGGCCAGCCGATGCACGCCTTCGATCTGGACAAATTATCCGGCGGGATTACCGTGCGCCACGCGGAAAAAGGCGAACGCCTGACTTTGCTGGATGGCAATAATTTAACGGCGGAGGCGGGCATCTTATTGATCGCCGATGACCGCGGACCGCTTGCGTTGGCCGGGGTGATGGGCGGCTTGGATTCCGCCGTTACCATGGGAACTAAAAACATTTTTCTCGAGAGCGCTTATTTCCAGCCGGAGATCGTCGCCAAGCAGGCGCGCGAGCTAAACCTCCATACCGAATCTTCACATCGTTTCGAGCGCGGTGTCGATCCCGGTCTTCAACGCCAGGCGCTGCAGCGCGCGAGCGCTCTTTTAATAGATATAGTGGGCGGGAGTTGTGCGCCCTTGGTCGAAGTTAGCGCGAACGCTCACCTCCCCAAACGCTCCGCTATTCTATTACGCCAGCAGCGCATCACGCGGCTATTGGGTTTTACCCCGCCGGCGAAAGCCATCGTCCGCATTCTTACCGCATTGGGGATGCACGTTAAAAACGCCGCCCAGGGCTGGCGCGTTACACCGTCTTCTTACCGTTTTGACATCAAACAGGAATGCGACTTGATCGAGGAAGTCGCGCGCATCTATGGATATGAAAAATTGCCCAGCCAAATGCCGCGATTTGACATGGCGCAAGCTTCATTATTAGAAAGCCGCCTCCCCGAAGGGCGTATCCGCGATGGTCTCATCGACCGGGATTATCAGGAAGTCATTACCTACAGTTTTGTCGATCCCGATCTCCAGAAGTTGATTGAGCCGGCGGTCACACCGGCGGCGCTGGCGAATCCCATCGCCTCTACTATGTCGGTCATGCGTACCAGTTTATGGCCGGGTCTTTTGCAGGCCATGCTTTACAACCAAAACCGGCAACAAGCGCGCATCCGCCTATTTGAAATCGGACGCCGCTTTGTGCCCGTCAACGGTAAAATTAACCAGGATAAGACCTTAGCAGGAGTGATAACAGGCGCGGCATTTGCCGAGCAATGGGGAATAAAGCCCGGCCCCGCCGATTTTTATGACCTCAAGGGCGATGTCGAGGCCCTATTGGATTTGACCGGAGGGAGAGGGCAATTTCGCTTTAAGCCGACCACGCACCCGGCGTTGCATCCCGGCCAAGCGGCGGAGTTGCTGCGTAACGCAAAATCCATCGGCTTTTTGGGCGCTTTACACCCGCAAATTCAACGCAAGCTGGATTTAGATGGGCCGGTGTTCTTATTCGAACTGCAGTTGTCCCCGATCCAGCAGGCAATGGTGCCGAGTTTTCAGGAAATCTCTAAATTTCCTTCAATCCGGCGCGATATCGCCGTGATTATTGACCGGCAAATCCCAGCACAGGAGGTTTTAGACTGTGTCTCCCGCACCGCGGGTCAACTGCTGGTAAATCTCGAGCTTTTTGATGAATATCGCGGCGAAGGCATTGATTCGGGAAGAAAAAGTCTTGCTTTAGGCTTGACCTTGCAGGATACTTCGCGCACGCTTAAGGAAGAGGTCGTAGAGGCGGTGATGACGCAGGTTATTACGACCTTGCAATCGCGGTTTGGCGCGCAACTTAGACAATAATGACGGAAGGGATGGTATGGCGTTAACCAAGGCTGATCTTGCGGAAACATTATTCAACGAACTAGGGCTAAACAAACGAGAAGCAAAAGAATTCGTCGAGCTGTTTTTTGAAAAGATCCGTACCGCACTGGAAAACGGCGAGGAAGTCAAGCTTTCCGGTTTTGGTAATTTCGGTTTACGCAATAAAAATCCGCGGCCCGGCCGCAATCCCAAAACCGGCGAAGAAATCCCCATCTCCGCGCGGCGGGTGGTTACCTTCCGGGCCAGCCATAAATTAAAAGAGCGAGTCGAGCTGAATGCTAGATCCGGCGGATAATCTTGAACTCCCCGCAATTCCGAGCAAACGCTATTTCACGATTGGGGAAGTCAGCGAGCTGTGCGCGGTAAAACCACATGTCCTGCGTTATTGGGAGCAGGAATTTCCGCAGCTTAAACCGGTTAAGCGGCGCGGCAACCGGCGATATTACCAGCGCCACGATGTGATGCTCATCCGGCAAATTCGTAACCTGCTGTATTTGGAAGGATTCACCATCAGCGGCGCGCGCAATAAATTGATCGTAGAACAGAATCTTGACGAAGCCGGGCAGCGCGTTCAAGTTATTAAACTGCTCATCCAGGATTTGGAAGAAGTCCTGACCCTCCTCGAAACCAACTGACCTTTGTCAGTGTCATCATTCTCGGTTATGATGGCTTCCGTTGCGAAGCCGTGACCTAATATTGAATAGCCAACGACGGGGCGTAGCGCAGCCTGGTAGCGCACCACCTTGGGGTGGTGGTGGTCGGAGGTTCAAATCCTCTCGCCCCGACCAATTAATCAATGACTTACATCAATCCCCTAAAATCATTTCCATAACTTTTCCCTTATTTTTCCCAAACTTCCCCTAAAGGGGTCACCTCACGAAACAGAAAAAATCGTACGCTAAGACCCGTTGAACACTCGTAGCGGCCGGAACTTGCCCCGCTGCACCGAAATCAAGGTGCACCCCATAAACCCTCACGGGCGTCGGCGCCGATATATACGATCCGATCATGACAACATACAAAATCGCCCTGGCCGTCCTAATCGGGATTGGGGTAGGTGGCTGTGTCACCACGCAACCGTACCGGCCGGGTGCTCAAGATATAGTCGGGCGCCCGCAGAAAGCCGTGTTGGTGCAAGCACCGATGGTGGTGGACGATGCGACACTCCACAACCTGTTTGCGCCCGATTTGGCCAAAGACTCCCCGGAATCGCGCCGCGCCGTCAAAAATGCTGTCGATACGGCGCAAGCGCGCGCATTTACTTACATGCAGAGTGCCATTGAAAGCCAAACGGGAATCAGAATTATCAACAGTGAAGGGGTAACACGCGCGATCGACGAACTGCGAATCGACCAGGCCGATACGGTCGTCACCCGTGAAATCGCTGAACAGTTGCGTGCCGTATCGGGGGCTGACGCCATACTACGGTTTCGCATCACGGACTACGGCGTGACGCCAAAGTCGTGGCGCAAGGGGGTAATCGTATTTGAAGTGACCTCAACGCTTGCCATCGCGGCCATCGCTTATGCCAAGCCCGCCACGCGCGCAATTGCCGGTGTCTACCTGGTCACCGAAGCCATTGAAGAAACCGCAGAAGCCTATGGCGGGTTTTACGCATTGGATGAGATCTACCGTCCGGTCCGGATTGAAGCGGAACTCATTACGCTCAACACAGGAACTCAAGCGTGGAAAAGCAGCGCCACCGGACTCTCGGATAGGCGCTTGAGCCGGCTTGTGAGAAAAGTAAGCGTCACGGAACGCGACGCGCAATTGGAAATTGCCATTCACGACGCCGTCAACGATATTGTGGCCGATCTACGAAAGGCATTACCCCAGGGTGCTCCGAGGCTTGATGGCGATGCGCTTGGAAAATGAGCCGCCTTCGTTCGCTATTACCGTGCGCTTTACTTTGACGGTGCGCTGGAACGCGGCTTTCAAACTGTTCTCAATTGAAGTGTCCGTTTAGACTATGGCTCAGACTGACAACCACAGCGGGCACGACAAGCCGCCGTTATTCAAAACATGTATCCGAGGTCAGAAGCGCCGGTGGGATAAGCGAACATTGTGTTCTTGATGTGGTCCACTGTGAGGCCGTTCCGTATCGCCAGCGCAATGACATTGATTACCTCATCGGCATGAGGACCGACTAAATGCGCACCCAAAATTTGGCCGGTCTGGTCTTCAACAAGCGTCTTGAAGCCGTACACCGGTTCCGCCACGCGTCGAGCCGTGTACCACCCCGATGTTTTTTCCGACTTTACGTGAAACTGAAGGCCCTGCTTGTGCGCCGCTGCCTCAGACAGGCCGACTGCCGCGATCGGAGGAACGGTGAAGGCTACGCTCGGTACGCCCTTGTAATTCGGCCTATGTTGATTTCCCTCCAAAAGGTTTGCCGCGACGACTTTCGCGTCGTGACTTGAAACCGGCGTCAACGGGGGCCCAGCCTGCGCTGCATCACCTGCTGCATAGACGGCCGGGTTCGAGACGCTTTGCAAGAACTCATTAAGGCGGATTCGGCCGTTCTCCATCTCAACGCCAGCGGCCGGCAGATCCAGGCCTTCAAGCGCCGGCGCGCGTCCAGCGGCGTGGACGACCAAGTCGGCTGGGATGCTGATCTCGCCACCATTCGAGGAAGCCCATACCAAAAAGCCGTCGGCGGTCTTTTCGATTTTCTCAACCTGAGTGCTCGTGCGAACCGTAATCCCCAGCGCGATAAATCTTTCCATCAGCCAATCGACCAAGTCCGGATCGAAGTGCGGCAGTATGCGGTTGCCACGCTGCAAGATCGTGACTTGTGCGCCGGCACGTGCGGCAATGTGCGAAAACTCTGCAGCAATGTAGCCACCGCCAACCAGGGCGATGCGTGCGGGCAGTTGCTCAAGGGAAAGAAAGTCTTCGTTGTTCGCCAGGTGTTCTTCGCCGGGGATTCCAAGCCTCACCGGTTCCGCGCCGACTGCAATCAGGAAATGACGGCTTTCCAGGCGCTCACCATTGACCTCAAGCACGTTGTGGCTTGCAAAGCGTGCGCGGCCGGTGAATGCATCAATGCCTTTGTCCGCGTATCGCTGCTTGTTCTTTTCCGGAATGGGGTCGGTAAAAGTGCGCTTGAATGCGATTAGCGCCGGCCAATTGATGCTGCAATTTCCCGTCACGCCATTGCCACGCATGCGCGAGACGAGATCAATGGTTTCGGCACCGGAAACCAGCATCTTTTTCGGATCGCAGCCTCGCAGCGCGCAGGTGCCACCAAATGGCCGGAAATCGACGACTGCCACGCGCCAGCCGGCGGCGCGAACTCGCATCGCGGCCACCATGGCTGCGGTCCCGGTTCCGACGATCACCAATTCATATGTGCGTGCCATAACGACTTTCTCCTTGACAATGGATTTCAGGGGGCTGTCTTTCGCTGCAGCTCAACCCTCGAGGCCGCTTCTCACGCGTTCACCCCGACTTCCAAGTTAGAGCGTGGGCAGGTAGGATCAGTTTGCGTCTTATCTGATCCCGACGACTCGGCCAGGGACACAAACCGTCCAGGAGGCAGCAAGCCATGTGTCGGGTACCGCCAGCGCAGCAACGCTTCCGCACCCGTGATCGAACCTGTTCGCAGATCGACCAGCGGCTGGTAATGCAGAAGAAATTCCCGCCGCTCCCAAGCCTGCCGCAACTCGGCAGTGGAGAACGTGGAGTGGTCTGAGCTGGTCACAGCCGCTCCCGCAAGGCGCTCAGCGCCGCTCTCAGGAAGAGGACGAAGAGAACGGCCAGCGCGAGCAAGGCGACACCCATATGTTCGCTAACGAACGCGCCGGCCGCTGTCCCCGAAAGCAGCAATGCCAGTACCGGCAGATGGCAGGGGCAGGTGAGCGCGGCGAGCACGCCCCAGGTGTAAGCGCGCCAGCGGCGGACCTTGGTCGCTTCGGCTTGGTCGGCATTACGCATGGGCGTGGCCTTCGTCGGCGCAGTGGGCCAGCGCGGACAGTCCGGAAGCCATCGTCGTCAACTGCGTTTCCATTACGGCTAAAGTTGCCTGCCGTGTCTCGATTTGCTGGAGCAAGCGCTTGACACATCTGATTGCGTCGGTGCCATCGTCCGCATCGAGCGCCCGACATAGCCGCGCCAATTCGTCGAGCCCGATACCGGACTCGAAGGCGGCCCGCACGAAGCGTAGCCGCGCCAGGGACTGCTCGTCGAAAATACCGTAACCGCTTCCCGTGCGCCGCGCGGGGTGCAGCAAGCCGCGCAGCACGTAGTCGCGTACCACATGCACGCTGACGCCCGCGTCCTCGGCCAGCTTGGAAATCGTGTAGGCGTTCACGATGGTCTTGGCTCCGTCCCTTGTAACAGTTTTCGAGCGATCTCATGTCCTAGGCGGAACGCATCCTCGACGCTCACAACCGCTGCGCCGTCGTGCTGCGAGACCCAACTGTCCGCCGCCGAAGCAGAGGCGAAGAAGTGTACGTGGCAGCAGAAGGAGCCGCGGATGTCGGCCGAGGCTTCCGGCAGCGGCAGCGACACGACCGCTCCCGCTGGCTCGAGATTTCGCACTTCGTCCGGCGCAACCGTCAGGGAGACCGGCCGGCCCGTCGCCGGACAGCGCGAGAGAACGCGGGCGGCCTTGCCAATTACTGCCGGGAACATCAAGGCATCGAGTGCGCACCAGGTGTACAGGCGTCGGCCATCGATTTCAAAGATATGGCGGGTCTCGCGAAGCGTGACGCCATAGCCGACGACATTCCCGCCGCCGTCGTACTCGGTGCCGGGTACCTGCGCGAGCACCGCCGCCACCCTGCGAGCAGGCCAGCCGAGCGCTGCCGAGAGCGCTCCTTGTGAGACGGGACTTCCCTTGGCGAGTTCGCGAAGAAGTGCCACCAGGAGTTCTGGGAAACCCTCGGGACGGTTGGCCGGCGAAAGGCGTTCAGTGATTTCGGTGACGTAGCTTGTGGTTTCCATAGTTCCCCGGTGGGTCGATGGCATCGACCGGGAGGCGGGCGGCGTCATGTCGCGCGCCACGCCAGCGATGCACGTTAATCGGAGCGATGCCGGCTGTTCCATTCTTGTGCGAGCGAGTCGGCCTCTCTCACCTGTTTGGGCGTCATTCCCGCCGCATAAGT
This sequence comes from Acidiferrobacterales bacterium, assembly GCA_035300145.1. Classification (GTDB taxonomy): domain Bacteria; phylum Pseudomonadota; class Gammaproteobacteria; order Acidiferrobacterales; family DATGVQ01; genus DATGVQ01. The sequence goes on from DATGVQ010000059.1 coordinate 13,469, forward strand.
GGCAAGGCGCTTCGCGGCCGTCTCGTCTCCCGAAGAAGCGGCAATGCTCAGCCACTTGTGCGCCTGAACTGGGTCGTGCGGGACGGGCGGCCCGCCTTGCGTATACATCTCTGCCAGCTTGACCTGGGCCTGTGTATGGCCCTGCTCTGCAGAGAGTCGATACCACTTGAATGCTTCGCCATCGTTGGCGGGGACCGCGCGTGCTCTCCGGTAGAGGCCGTCGGCTTTGCTTTCATGGATGCGCGCCAGGTTGAACTGCGCGTCGGCCTCACCCTGTTCGGCGGCCATCCGAAACCACTTCATCGACGCCGCATGGTCTTGGGACACACCGATGCCGTACTTGTAGGCCATGCCGGTCACGTTCTGGGCGATGGCATCGCCGCCGGCCGCTTTTTGCTCCCAGTTACGCTGCGTTGCCGGTGTCAGCGTCTCGATGGCGGCCTCGATCTTCTTGAAGTCGTAGGCGCGCGCGACGGCTGGATGCACGAATGCCACCGCACCGATGATGCCGCCGACCAGGCATGCCCTGATCGATCGCGCGTCGAACCTCACCCTGTCAAGCACTGGCATCATGGCTCTTCCTCGTTCATCCGGCACAGCACGACAGCTGCGTCACGTCCTTCGTGAACGTCTGTGCGGCGAGCTTCAGCCCCTCCACCATCGTGAGGTAAGGGAACAGCTGGTCGGCGAGTTCCTGTACCGTCATGCGGGCGCGAATGGCGATGGCGGCGGTCTGGATGATTTCGCCCGCTTCCGGGGTCACCGCCTGAACGCCCAGCAGGCGGCCAGATCCCGCCTCGGCGACAAGCTTGATGAAACCTCGCGTGTCGAAGTTGGCCAGCGCACGCGGTACGTTATCCAGCGTCAGCGTGCGGCTGTCGGTCTCGAGCCCCGCGTGGTGCGCCTCCATCTCGCTGTAGCCGACGGTGGCCACCTGCGGGTCGGTGAACACCACGGCCGGCATCGCATCAAGATTGAGCTTCGCATCGCCGCCGGTCATGTTGATCGCCGCGCGAGTGCCTGCGGCCGCGGCGACGTAGACGAACTGAGGTTGGTCGGTGCAGTCGCCGGCGGCATAGACGTCTGGTGCGCTGGTGCGCATTCCGGCATCGATCACGATGGCGCCGTGTGCGTCGGATTTCACGCTCGCTGCTTCCAGGTTCATACCGCGGGTGTTCGGCGAGCGCCCGGTGGCGACGAGCAGTTTGTCGGCGCGCAACTCGCCGTGGTTCGTGGTCAGCACGAACTCGTCGTTGGCATGGGCCACTGCGCTCGCCTGCGTCTGCGTCAGCACCTTGATGCTTTCCGCCCGGAAAGCTGCCGTCACTGCGTCGCCGATGGCAGGGTCTTCGCGGAAGAACAAGGCGCTACGCGCCAGGATCGTCACTCGGCTGCCCAGGCGGGCAAACGCCTGGGTCAGTTCCGCCGCCACGACGGAGGAGCCAATGACCGCGAGCCGCTTCGGAATGGTGTCGCTCGCCAGCGCCTCGGTCGAGGTCCAGTACGGCGTGTCCTTCAGACCAGGAATCGGCGGAACGGCGGCGCTTGCGCCGGTAGCGATGAGGCAGCGGTCGAAGGCGACTTCGCGCACGCCGCCTTCGACCGGCTCGATCGTGAGCGTGTGGCCGTCCTTGAATCGGGCCGTGCCCCGCACCAGGCTGATCGCCGGATTGCTTTGCAGAATGCTTTCGTACTTCGTTTCACGCAGCTCGTCCACTCGCGCTTGCTGCTGTGCGAGCAGCCGGTCGCGCAGGACGACTGGGGTCGCAGCGGACAGCCCAGCGTCGAACGGACTTTCGCGCCTCAGATGAGCAATATGCGCCGCGCGGATCATGATCTTGGAAGGTATGCATCCCACATTGACGCAAGTGCCACCGATGGAGCCGCGCTCGACGAGCGTGACGCGGGCGCCGTTCTCTGCCGCCTTGAGTGCGGCCGCCATGGCGGCTCCGCCGCTGCCGATGATGACGATGTGAAGCTTGCAGCCGTCAGCGGCCTCTGCGGCGCCACCCAGCCATCCCAAGACCTTGCCGAACAGGCTGCCGGGTTTTTCCGACGCTGGGGTGTCGGCAAGCGCGGCCCGATAGCCCAGGGCGGTCACGGCGGCGGTCAGCGCGTCCTGCCGGGTGCCTTGCTCGCTGGCGACTTCCGCCACGCCCTTGGGATAGGACACAGAGGCTGATCGCACACCCGGCACTCTCTCCAACGCCTCCTTGATGTGATCAGCGCAGGAGGCGCAGGTCATCCCAGAGATTCGCAATGTGGTCATGTCACTGATTCCTTTTCTGTCTCGCCAACTACAAGCATCGTCATCAGCGCATCTGCGGCGCTTCGCAGGTGTCCGGGCCGCAACGGCGGTTCGCCGGCGAGACGAGATCCCATATGGACACCGCGACCATGAAGGCCAGGCCGACATAAAGCAGCCTGGCCGTCCACCAATGACCGAAGAACAAATACACGGCCGCCAGCACCATGGCCGGCCCGACCATGCCGAGGGCGCTGCGGTGCCATTGACGATGACTGAACCATCCCCAGGCATTCGCCAGCAAGGCGATTGCGGCAAACAGCGGTAGCAGCGTGGTCAGGAACAGGCCTTCGTACTCGCTCAGAAAGCCCAAACCGATGGCCGCCCCCAGGCTGGCGATGGCCGGGAAGCATGCGGCACAGCCCATGGCGGACACGATGCTACCGAGCGCGCCGGCCTTGTCAGCGACTCGCGTCAAAAGCCGCATGATTCGTCCCCTGATGAGTGACAACCCCGGACTACTGCTTGACGCTGGACGGATAGCCGGCATCCGCGGTCGCCTTGGTCAGCGCCTGGACGTTGGTCTGTGTGTCGTCGAAGGACACGACAGCTTGCCGGTTGCCGAAGCTGACCTCTGCCTTGGTGACCCCCTTGACCTTGTTGAGCGCCTTCTTTACGGTGATGGGGCAAGCCGAGCAGGTCATGCCGGGTACCGACAGGGTGACCGTTTGAGTGGCCGCCCAGACGGGGGCGACGAAGGCGGCGGCGAGGGCGATGGCAGTGAAGAGTTTCTTCATGATTTTCTCCTATCAGTTTTAGTAGAACAGTGGCAGGACGTAAGGGAACGCGAGCGCGACGACAACTAGCGCGGCCACGATCCAGAAGATGGCTTTGTAGGCCACCCTCACTTGCGGTACGGCGCAAACTTCGCCCGGTTTGCACGCTTGCACCGGACGGAATATGCGCCGATAGGCAAAGAACAGCGCCACCAGTGCCGCGCCGATGAAGATCGGGCGGTAAGGCTCCAGCACGGTCAGGTTGCCGATCCAGGCGCCGCTGAATCCCAGTGCTACCAACACCAACGGCCCAAGACAGCACGTCGAGGCGAGGATCGCGGCAAGCCCCCCGGTGACGAGGGCACCGCGCCCGTTTTGCGGTTCAGACATGCGTTTCTCCTTTTAAATCTTTCAGCGCTGACATAACATTACTTCCGTAGTCAAGTACGGAGTCAAGCAGTATGGAGAACAATTTGGAAAGCCTGACCATCGGAGCCTTCGCCAAGGCGGCCGGTGTCAACGTGGAAACCATCCGGTTTTATCAACGCAAGGGTCTGTTGCCCGAGCCAGACAAGCCCTACGGCAGCATTCGCCGTTACAGCGAGGCGGATGTCGCGCGGGTGAATTTCGTGAAATCCGCTCAGCGGCTAGGCTTTAGCCTGGATGAGATCGCGGAACTGTTGAGACTGGAGGATGGCACCCATTGCGATGAGGCGCGGGGGCTCGCAGAACACAAGCTCAGGGATGTTCGCGAGAAACAGGCGGGCTTGGCGCGCATGGAGTCCACGCTATCCCAACTGGTGTGCGAGTGCCAGGTGCGGAAAGGTAGCGTCTCGTGTCCGCTGATCGTTTCGCTGCAAGGGGCTCTCACTGAGTCAGCACCGAGCAACAAAACGGTGATTTCGCCTTAGCGTACGATTTTTTCCGTTTCGTGAGGCGACCCCAATTCCGTCCTTGCCGCTGTCGGCAGCTTCAGCACCATGCTGTCCTGGTACAGGCCGGCGAAGAGTCTACCGTTGATGAACGCGGCGGGATAACCGAACATTTTGCGGCGCTCAATATTCGGCAACGCTTCGATGAACTTATCGAACGACGCGATCAGATTTGGTGGTGATGGCTTCCACTTCGAGCGCTCTTTGGATTTTGCAGCCAGTTTTGTCATAGCACGTGCGCAAGGGCGATCAAGCGGCTCCTTATTGCCTCCAATGCGGCGGATAGGTCCGCTCATAGCCCGGCAGCGCTTCGACCCGCTCCGTCCATGCGGCCAGCTTCGGGTAGCGCGCTTCGAGCAGAAGCATTCCCAGTCCTAGGGACTTCACCTCGTTTTTGCCGCCGACGCGGGCAAGAAACGGATAAATCGCGAGATCCGCCGCCGAAATCTCCTGGCCACACAATCACGTGCTGGGCTTCCGATGAGCAAAACCAAGGGGTCAGCCAGCTCGCGTCCGATCCGATGCCCGGTGTCATCGATCAACCAATCCGCCCGAGGGCGGGGAACAGGTCCAACAGCCAGTACGATAAGGTACTGAGGTACCCCGTCATCATGAGCGCGCCCATGAGTACCAGGATGGCGCCGGTTCCGATATGGATCGGTCGGCTCCAGCGCCGCAGCGTTTTGGCGTGCTCTAAAAAGCGCTCGATGAAAAGTGCCGTCAGCAAAAATGGGAGCCCGAGCCCAAGCGAATACACGGCAAGGAGCGTGATGCCAGCACCAACATCCGCCGTGGAGGCACTCACCGTGAGGATACCGCCAAGAATCGGGCCGATGCAGGGCGTCCAACCGAAGGCGAATGCCAACCCCAGGAGATAAGCCGACATGATCCCGCCGCCACCGGGAACTCGATGGACCCAGCGGCGATCCAGTTGCATCCAGCGCAGGTTAAGCAGTCCGGTCATAAAGAGACCAAATACCATCACGATCACGCCGCCGACCAGGTTGGCCGCGTGCTTGTACGCCAGCAGGAGCCGTCCAAGGGCGGTGGCGCTCGCACCGAGCGCAATGAAGACGGTGGAGAAGCCGAGCACAAACGCGAGGCTGGCACGCAATACCGCCAGACGCTCGCGTCCCTTGCGGGCCTTGAGTTCGTCAAGCGAGTACCCGGCGACATAGGACAGGTAGCCGGGCACCAATGGCAGGACGCACGGCGAAAGGAACGACGCCGTGCCGGCGAGCAGCGCGGTCGCAACCCCTACGCTTTCCATACCGTTTGTCATGATGCATCTCCTTTGGTTTGCCTAATCACCCCTTCTAAAAATTTCAGCATCGCCTGGCTATCCCACGTGGCCGGCCCAAGCAGCCGGCCAAGCTCCCGGCCTTGCGGGTCTAGCAGTAACGTTGCGGGAACACCGATGACGCCGAGCGTGGTCGGCGTCTGTGCGGTGGGATCGATGTACAACTGCAGATGTTTGACGCCGAACTCGCGGACGAAGTCGCGTACCGCTTTCGGTCCGGCGTGGTCGATCGATAGTGCCAGTACCTCAAGATTCTGACCGCCAAGCTTGGCTTGCAGGCGGCCGAGACTGGGCATTTCTTCCCGGCACGATCTGCACCATGTCGCCCAGAGATTCAACACCAACACTTTGCCGCGAAAATTATTCAGGCTGAGCGGCTTCCCCTCGCCGTCCTGGAAGGCAAGTGTAGGCACCGCGCGCGGCTTTTCCCATAACACGAAGCCGGTCTCACCCTTTGCGCGTGCGCTCGCCGAGTTAATGGGGTGTTTGCAATCATCCATCTCCGATTTCGAGTCGGTGGCATAGGCGGACGTGGTAATAGCGAGGGCGGAAAGCCCCCAAAGCAGAAGCTTGGTGTTCATGACAACCTCCAGATCAAAAAATGATTAAACGAAATATTTCCCGGGAAAACCGGGTTGATAGATCGTTAAGAGATCGGAGGTCGGAACGGCGGTAGCGCATCAACCGATGTCAAATGATCGGTATGCGCGATGGGTACCGAGGACTTTAAAGGCGTGTAGTGAAAGACGAGCGATTCAGGCAGTACAACCGCAGTCAGGGCACAGGCGCCCGGCAGCGGGCAACTGGAGCCGCCACGCGGGGCAGGTTGTTTCCCGCCGGTGCTGCGGCAGTCGTTCGCGCCATTATCGTGCGAGGGAATCGAAACGTGATGCCGGTGGGAGGAGTTCCTGTCCTGACCGGAGGTCGGTAACGAAGCGGATGTAGCGCGCAATATAATGCGCACCGCGGCCCATGACGGCTGCATCGCCATCATCAGCGAAAGTACCAAAACGAGGCTAACGCGTGCTCGCATCTTAATAGTCTCATACGGTATAACGGTAGTGTCAAGAATTTTTGGTAGTGTCTCAGTTTGAATTTCGGCTATCGGCCAGAAGCCACCACTCGCCCGTAGCGAGTCGCGCCTACTTGATGAGACTTTACAGATTAGCTTGTCAATTCCTTAGCATCGACTTCTCGTATTACTTCTAACACTTGTGGGTAGCCCATATCGTCATTCACTTGCACCTCGTAGTAGTGGCCATCGCGCATCTGCTCATTTGAATAGATCCAATCGCCGCTGTGATAGTCGGGGCTATCCTTAGACGCTACCTGGTAGTGGACTGCGGGCAGTTGACTGGAGAGCATGAGCCGATCTTATAGAGCCCGAACCGGTTTTTCCCTATGATGTTTAGAAGGAGGAGAAACCGGTATGAAGAAGACCAGACAGCAGTACGATCTCGACTACAAGCTCCGAATCGTTGCGGAGTACCTCTCCGGGACGATCTCGGCGGAAGGCCTGGCAACGCGTGAAGGGCTGGTGCGTGGCCAGATCTACAA
>DATGVQ010000060.1:0-12608 GCA_035300145.1 Acidiferrobacterales bacterium
ATCGTCATGGCGATGGAATAGGCTTCCTGGCCGGTGGACGCGGCCGCACACCACAATGAAACCGGGTAGCGCTTTCCATCGGAGACCATCGTTGTTTTGACGTGCTCGCTCAAAATCGCAAAGTGATGCGGCTCACGAAAGAAAGAGGTCAGATTTGTCGTCAGTGCGTTCACAAAATTTTCCCACTCGCCGTTGCTCTTATCCGCTAATAATGCCAGGTACTGCTCAAATGTTTCAGCGCCGGTCGCGCGCAAGCGCCGGGCTAAGCGGCTATATACCATGTGTTGTTTGGTTTGCCGGAGATGAATGCCCGCATGCTCATAAATCAATTCCTGAACGTGAGAAAAATCGTGCGGCGTGAATTTGAATTCACGTTTTCTATCCCAATTATTGCTATTTCCAGGCGTCATTTTTTAAATGCGGGTTCAGCTCATACAGAAGGTTCTTCAATAAAAATGGACTGCCTGTCTCTCTAGCAGGTTGTTGAAAAAGTCCATCCGTGGCCTTTTTCAACACGCAAAGCAAAAGCGTGGTTTTTTCTTTGCTTCATTTTTCAAACACTTAACGTGTTTGAAAAATGGCGGTACGTCCCTATACCGCACCGCAGGATGATGAAAAACGAGTTTTTCATCATCCTGCTAAATCCGCTTGTTTATTTGTAACGCTGCTTTTTTGTCACCCTTCGCCGCGGGTACTGGGTTGAATAAATCCGAATTTAAAGCATACTTAAAGTATTATCTCTTCTGGGGGGAGATTACAATGAAACCACAGGGATGGCGGAAGTCATTGTTTTCCAGCCTCCAAGTTCGTTTGTCCTTGCTCGTGGTCTTGACTGTTATTCCGGCGTTGGCGCTGGATGTCTATACCGCCTGGGAACAGCGGCGCATGGAAAAAACACAGGCGCAAGAAATCGCGCTGCGTCTCGCTCGATTCATCGCCGCCGAACAAAAACAAATCGTTGAATCGACACGCCAACTTCTGTTTACCCTGGCGCAGTTACCTGAGGTGCGCCAAACCGAACGGGGCAAATGCCACGCGATATTTGCCGGCCTGTTAAAGCAATTCCCAATGTACGCAAACCTCGGCATTATCGCACCGGATGGCAACGTGCGATGCAATGCGATTGAAGTCTACTCGAGGGCCAACGCCTTCGACCGGGCTTATTTTCAGCGGACTCTTGAAACACGCGATTTCTCGGCCGGCGATTACCAGATTGGCCGTATTACCGGCAGGCCGGCGCTCAATTTTGGCTATCCTATTCTTAGCCAAACAGGATCGGTGCAAGCGGTGGTGTTTGCCGTCCTGGACTTAGGCTGGCTTAATCAACTACCAGCACACATGCAATTACCTCCTGACACGTCCCTTACCTTGCTGGATCGTAATGGTGTTGTTCTTATTCGCTATCCCGAGAAGCGACTCGTCGGACAACACCTAAAAGAAATATCTTTAGCTAAAATCATTTTATCTCAGCGCCGCGAAGGAACCATGGAAGCGCTGGATTTTGACGATGTGCCTCGTTTAATCGCATTCGCTCCCATGGCCGGTACGACTCTCAAGCAATCGGCAATCATCGTCGTCGGTATTCCACAAAAAGTTGCTTACGCTCCAGTTAATAAACTCTTTCTGCAGAATCTGAGTGGCCTCGGATTAGCGGCGGTGATCGCGCTCATCTTGGCATGGTTGTTTGCCCAATTTTCAATTCTACGGCCGGTAAATACACTGGTAGATACAACCAAATGGTTGGCGGCCGGTGATTTAAGCAGCCGCACAAAACTTTCGCATGGAGCGGGAGAGCTGAATCAACTCGCGCGTGCGTTTGACGAAATGGCCGTGTCTTTGGAAAAACGGCAGGCGCAGGCGGAGCACGCCGAAAAGGCGTTGCTGGCATCCGAGACCCGGCTCAAAGCGATCATTGATTCCGCCTTGGACGCTATTGTCACCATGGATGAAAATGGTCTGATCACGGGTTGGAATGTCCGGGCTGAAGCGGTGTTTGGTTGGTCAGCCGCTGAGGTCATTGGGCACTCCATGTCTACCACTATCATCCCGCCACAGCATCGGCAGGCGCACAAGCAGGGGCTTGCCCGCTTTCTCTCCGCGGGAGAGGGCCCAATTTTAAATCAACGCCTTGAAATTACCGCCCTACACCGCAATGGAGATGAATTTCCCGTGGAATTAGCCGTTACCCCGATACGACTGAGCAGTAGCTGGCTCTTCAGCGCCTTTATCCGTGACATTACCCAACGCAGGCGGGCGGAGGCGGAAATCCGTAAATTGAATGCCGAGCTTGAAGAACGTGTAAAACAGCGCACTGCCCAACTCGAAGCCGCTAATAAAGAGCTGGAGACATTCAGTTATTCCGTCTCGCACGACTTGCGCGCGCCGTTGCGCGGCATCGATGGTTTTAGCCAGGCATTGCTGGAAGACTGTGGCGATAAACTTGACGATAACGGGAAAAAACACCTGGATCGCATACGTAACGCAAGCCAGCACATGGGAGAGCTGGTCGATGATCTATTAAAACTCTCTCGATTGACGCGCAGCGATGTGTGGTATGAATTAGTGGATCTGAGCCGGCTTGCAGAAATGATCGCGACCGAGCTGAGAAACGCAGAGCCGGATCGGCAGGCGGAGTTTATCATTCAAAAAGAGCTGAAAGCATCCGGGGATAGGCGCTTATTGCAGGTAGTGCTGGAAAATCTAGTCAATAATGCCTGGAAATTCACCAGCCAAATACCGCATGCGAGAATTGAATTCGGGGCACTGAAACAAGCTCCCAATGAGGTGGTATATTTTTTACGTGATAACGGCGCCGGTTTCGACATGGTCTACGTCCACAAACTTTTTGCGGCGTTTCAACGTTTGCATGGAGTCGCGGACTTCCCCGGTAACGGCATCGGCCTTGCGACGGTGCAGCGCATTGTCCAGCGGCATGGAGGCCGGGTATGGGCGGAAGCTATGGTCGGTCAAGGGGCGACATTTTATTTCACTCTCTCGGCTATACTTGACGATAAAGAGGGCCCTCATGAACGATAAAATTATCTTGTTAGTGGAAGATAATCCTGATGATGAAGCGCTGACTCTGCGCGCGCTTAAAAAATGTAACATTGCAAATGAAGTAATCGCAGCCCGCGATGGTGTTGAAGCCCTGGATTACCTCTTTGGTACCGGCAAATACGCAACCCGGGACGTGAGCGAACTACCGGCTCTTGTTCTACTGGATTTGAAGCTACCCAAGGTCGACGGTGTTGAAGTGCTGCGCCGCCTACGTACCGACCCGCGCACCGAACTGCTGCCCATCGTCATTCTCACTTCTTCCAAAGAAGAGCAAGACTTAGTTACCAGTTATAAACTCGGCGCCAACAGCTATATTTGCAAGCCGGTCGACTATAATCAATTTATAGAGGCGGTAAGGCAGCTTGGCCTTTACTGGCTTTTATTAAATGAGCCTCCTCCCGCCAACAGGAAAAATTGATAAGGAAGTCGTTATGGGTTCCCCATTACGCGTATTAATCATTGAAGATTCAGAAGATGACGCGGATTTGCTTGCGCGCGAGCTGCGTCGCGGCGGCTTTGATTTAATGTGCCAGCGCGTCGACACGCGCGCGGCAATGATGCAGGCGCTCGATGCGCACCAGTGGGATATTATCATCGCCGACTATATGATGCCGAATTTTACCGGCCTCGATGCATTGAGACTTATGCAGGAAAAAGAGTTTGACCTGCCCTTTATCATTCTATCCGGCAGCATAGGCGAAGACACCGCGGTAGAGGCGATGAAGACCGGCGTCCATGACTATATTATGAAGGGTAATTTAACCCGGCTGCTCCCGGCTATTAATCGCGAACTAAAAGAAGCCGTGGTGCGCCGGGCGCGCAAGCAGGCGGAAACCACCGCGCAATACTTGGCTTACTATGACCCGATGGTCAATCTCCCCAATCGTGCCAAACTTCGAGAGAGCCTGGAACAAGCGATTAATACCGGACAGCATACAAATACCCGTTTCGCTTTGCTAATCGTAGATCTGAATCGATTTTGGGAAATCAACAGCACCCTTGGCCATAACAATGGCGACACTTTGCTGCAACAGGTCGGTTTGCGCATAAAAGAAGCGCTGCAAGAATCGCATATGCTGGCGAGTTTAGGCGGCGATGAATTCGCGGTGTTGCTGTCGACCGCCGATGCCGATTATGCCGTCCGTGTGGCGGAAAATATTTTGCAGGTGCTGGAGGCGCCTTTTGAAATAGCGGAGTTCACGCTCGAAGTCGAGGCCTGTGTAGGCATCGCGCTATTTCCAGATCACGGCACATCGCCTTATCTTTTGATGCAGCACGCGGACGTAGCGACCTATATAGCCAAAAAGAAGGGAAGTAATTTCGCCATTTACGCCGTTGAGCATGATCCCTATAGCCCACAACGGCTAAAATTGATGGGTGAGTTACGCCATGCGATTAGCAACAATCAGCTATTCCTCCATTATCAACCAAAAATCGATTTTCAAACCGGCCGCACGGTCGGCGTAGAGGCGCTGATGCGCTGGCATCACCCGCAACATGGCCCGATTCCGCCGGAGGAATTTATTGCCATGACGGAACGAACCGGGCTAATTAAAACCCTAACCCTGTGGGCGCTTAATACCGCGCTGGAACAATGCCATAACTGGGATCAAATGGGCCTGAAAATTCCCATTGCCGTGAACTTATCGTTACGCAACTTACAAGATCCGAATTTTGTGGATCATATCAATAAATTGCTTAAGGTCTGGAAAATAGGCCATGAATGGTTGGAGCTGGAAATTACTGAAAGCACCTTGATGACAGATCCTATAAACGCCATGACCAACCTTAGCCGATTGAGCCGTATGGGCATCCACTTAACCATAGACGACTTTGGTATCGGCTATTCGTCATTGAGCTATCTGCAAAAACTGCCGATAAACACCATCAAAATCGATAAGTCCTTCGTTATCGATATGATAAAAAATCACGACTCGGCGGTGATCGTACTCTCCACCATCGAGCTGGCGCACCATCTCGGGCTAAAAGTCGTGGCAGAAGGGGTGGAAACCCGCCAAATTTGGGACAAGCTCGCCGCTTTCGGCTGCGATCTTGCCCAGGGGTATTACATTAGTTACCCGATTTCGGCGAATAATTTTCTCGCTTGGCTGGATAAATCCGCCTGGGGCCTTAACACCAAACAGTTGGTGCACCACTCTTGATTTACAAGCCGGGTTAATCAGTCCAGTACATGGGATAACAAGCCATCGGCAAGTTTCGGCTCGAACCAGGTGGATTTAGGCGGCATCACCGAACCGGCATCGGCCACCGCCATTAGATCGGCGAGGGTAGTGGGATAAAGTGAAAACGCCGCCGCCATTTCGCAGCTCAAGACCCGGCGCTCCAGCTCAGCCAAGCCGCGGATGCCGCCGACAAAATCGATACGTTTATCATGGCGCGGATCACCAATCGCAAGAATAGGCGTAAGCAAATTATCCTGCAGCAGGCTGACGTCCAATCGCTGCACCGGATCTGCAGCCGGCACCCGCTCGCGCTTAATGCTCAGGCGATACCACTGCCCGGCGAGATACATGCCAAACTCACCTACCCTCCCGGGCTTGACCGGTTTATTCTCAGGCGCAATAACAAACGTCTTATGCAGCCTACCTAAAAACTCCTTTTCCGACAAACCATTCAAATCCCGCACCAGCCGGTTATAGTCCAGAATCTGAGTTTGGTTATCAGGAAAAATAACGGCGAGAAAATAATGATAGGCATCAGGGCCGGTTTGGCCCGGGTGCGAAGCCACCCGGTTCTCGGCCAAGCGCGCAGCAGCAGCGGAACGATGATGGCCGTCGGCGATGTAGAAATAGTCGGTCTTACTAAAGGCCTGAGAAAATGCCACGATTAACTTGCGATCGCGTATCACCCAGAGGCTGTGACGCACATTATCCAAGCTTATATCCGTATCCGGCGGGCCTTCGATAATGAAGGCCGCGAGCGCGTCTATTTCCGGAGAATGACGATAAGTCAGGAACACCGGCCCGGTTTGGGCATTCAACCCATCCATGTGGCGCAAGCGATCGTCTTCTTTGTCCGGGTGGGTAAATTCATGTTTGCGGATGCGATTGCTTTTGTAATCGGCAACAGAAACGGTCGCCGCGAGACCGGTCTGTATATGCGTCCCCATCACCAAGCGATAGAGGTAGTAACAAGGCTCGGTATCACGCCGCAAAATACCCTGGGCCAGCATGCGGGTAAAATTTTCCTTGCCCTTGGCATATACTTCGGGCGCGTAAGCATCCGTATGCGGTGACAGATCAATTTCCGGTTTGGAAACACGCAAAAAGCTGCGAGGCTTACCTGCCGCGCGCGCGCGCGCCTCATCGCTGCTCAGCACATCATAAGGTGGTGCAGCAACCTCCTGCGCATACTCAGGCGCGGGCCGCAGACCGGCAAAAGGACGAATTAAGGGCATCGGAGCTCCCGAAAAAATTGCACATTCAAATATATCCTGTTTGATAAGTAAACCCGATTATCAAACCCTTGCTACTTGAAGAATCTTCTTTAGCAGCTTGCCCAAAAACTCTGTTTTTCGGCAAGCTGCGATGGCCGCTTTCGCGCATCCCGGCAACTGCTCCCGGCGTTGCCCTACCTTCCCACATCCCTGTGGGTCGCCGGCAACTGCTCCCGGCGTTGCCCTACCTTCCCACATCCCTGTGGGTCGCCTGCGTTCTCGGCCGTGCCTCAGTCCCGCCTCCCGCGGCATTACTACTTCCCTGTACGGCTGGGCTTCCTACCTCAATCGCCTAAGATGATTGAAAAATGAAGAAAAGCAAAAAGTGTGATTTTTGCTTTTGATGCACGCCCTCCGTGGGCGCGCTGAAAAAGGCCATGGATGGACTTTTTCAGCATCCTATTAGCAGCCTGCTAGTCTTCGTTTGTTACTAATCATCTACAGATGGGTACTTATAATCTGTGAATCGTCAATCACTAACTGTCGACAGCATTAATCCTATCAGCAAGTATTCATTGATGGAAAAAAGAGCAAGGAAATTGCTGGCAAGGAAACTGCGCATATTACGGTTTATGCGCGGCTGGTCGCAAGAACAATTAGCAGAAGCAAGTGGACTGCATCGCACTTATATCAGCTCCATTGAGCGGGCGGAGCGTAATGTCAGCTTGGATAATATCGAAAAACTGGCCGATGCTTTCGGACTCCCTATTAAGGAGTTATTAGGTACCACCGACCCCGCCAAGTTAGAAGAATTCATGTGCCACGAACCGCCGAAGCTATAAGTTAAAAAACGATACCAGGAGGAATCATGCTTATACTTACCCGCAGACCCGGGCAGAGGGTTATTATCGACTTAGATGAGACGGTTGATCCAAATACCCCCGCCGGTGAGCTGTTCGCCGGCGGCCCGGTGCAAATTCTCGTGACACACGTACAAGGTACCCAGGTCAAACTTGGAATTACCGCCCACCCTAATCTCAGCATCCTGCGCGACGAACTTTTTCATTACCCGGTAAAAAAAGCTACCGGCGGCGCCGATTAAAACGGCTAGCTATCGAACCTTAACAGAAACGAAAGTATACTACCGGCTGTTTCTTCAGTTAGGTGTCCATGCCCTCAGTTACCGAAGCACCGCCGGTGGAGCTGGAAACCGGCGCTGCGCCCACTGCCAGCGTTATCTGGTTACATGGTCTAGGCGCAGACGGCCATGATTTCGTACCTATAGTACCGGAGCTGGCGCTAGCGTCCGCGCCGGCTGTGCGCTTTGTGTTCCCCCATGCCCCTTATCGGCCGGTTACCGTCAACGCCGGCACCGTAATGCGCGCCTGGTACGACATCGTCGCCAGCAACCACACCACTCACCTAGATGCCGCCGGCATCCGTGCTTCGGAAAAAATTCTACATTCGCTGATTCAACGCGAACTTGAGCGCGGTATTGTTGCTAAACGCATTGTACTTGCTGGTTTTTCCCAGGGAGGCGCCGTCGTCCTGCACACGGGCTTACGTTTTCCGCAGCGTCTGGGCGGCATCCTGGCCCTCTCCACTTATTTACCGTTACACGATACGGTACGCGCGGAGTTGCACCCCGCCAATGCCGATGTGCCTGTTTTTATGGCTCATGGTACGGAAGACCCGGTAATCCCCTTACCCCTAGGCCAGGTCTCTTATCAGCTAATGAAGACACTTGGTCTACCTATTACCTGGCACACTTACCCAATGGGGCATTCGGTGTCTCCGCAAGAAATTATGGATATCGGCAAGTGGTTGCGGGAAATCCTGCGAGAAGCTTGATTTTGCCGATTCCCTAAACAGGGTGCTGAAAAACTCGTTTTTCATCACCCTGCGGTGGCCGCTCTCGCGCCTCCTGCGATGCACAGGGATGTGCGAGTGTCCTGAGAGGCAGGATGCCGAAAGGGACCGCCCGCGGCACTTGGGCTTCCTACCGGTCGCGGCATAGGGGCGAGGCGGAATCAGAGGAAGGTCCGGTGGACCTTCCTCCCGCCGAGCGGGCCGGCCACGGAAGGCCGGCCCTGGCTTGCGCACGAAGCAGGGACTGCGTAGTGCCGCAAGTACCGCCATTGTTCAAACACGCTAAGTGTTTGAACAATGAAGCAAAGCAAAAACCGCGCTGTGCAAGATGCACGAATGCCGTGCCCTACAGGGAAGTAGTAATGCCGCGGCAGGGACTGCGAAGCGAAGAAAGGCCCGAGTCAAAAAGGCCATGGATGGACTTTTTCAACAATCTACTAAGTACCACCACCTTTTTTATTTATATGCGTAGTTCCCGATCACCCGTTTCCAGCATAGAAAATATCGGTAACCGCCGGCTGCCGCCGGAATGGGCGCCGCAAAGCGGGGTCATGTTAACCTGGCCGCACGACCGCGGCGATTGGGCTTCCCGCTTGGCGCTGGTGGAGCCGGTGTTCGTGGATATCGCCCGGCAGATCAGCCGGCGGGAAAAGGTGTTGATTGTCTGCCTGGATGTATCCCATCGCGCCCATATCCAAAATCTATTGCGCCGCGCCGAGGTTGAACTCGCCCAGATCGATCTTAGGCTGGCGCCCTCGAATGATGCCTGGGCGCGTGATCATGGGCCGATCACGCTGCTCACGGAAAACCAACCGCTGCTACTCGACTTCCAATTCAATGGCTGGGGCGGAAAATATGCTGCCGATCTCGATAATAATATTACCCAACGATTACACCAAGACGGCACATTTGGGGATATCCCCTTGCAAACTATCGACCTGGTGCTGGAAGCCGGCAGCATTGAAACCGATGGCGCCGGCAGCTTATTGACCACCGCGCATTGCCTGCTGTCACCTGCACGCAATCCCAAACTGGACCGCAAGCAACTGGAAAAGGCGCTGAAAACATTACTAGGAATCAGCCGGGTGCTCTGGCTCGAGCACGGTTATCTCGCCGGCGATGACACCGATAGCCACATTGATACTCTGGCGCGCTTTTGCGATCCCCACACCATCGCCTACGTAGCTTGCCCCGATCCAAATGATGCGCATTACCACGAACTCAAACTGATGGAACAGGAGCTGCAAGCGTTGCGTACGCCGGCAGGACGGCCTTATCGCCTCATTCCCCTCCCCTGGCCGAGCGCCAAATTTAATGAAGCAGACGACCGTTTGCCGGCGACCTACGCCAATTTTCTAATCATCAATGGCGCGGTGTTGGCGCCGACCTATGCTGACCCGATGGATGCCGCAGCGCTCGCCCGCCTTGGTGAGTGTTTCCCCGGCCGCGAGATCATCGGCGTGCCCTGTTTGCCGCTGATCTTTCAATTTGGCAGCCTGCATTGTGTGACTATGCAAATCCCGGTGGGGGTGTTATAAAAGCCTGCACTTATACAGGTACCATTGTTTAACGTGGAAAAATTTCTCAAACTCGGTCTAGTACAGCAATCCTGTAACGAGGACCGGGTGCAAAACTTGGCCGCCAGCGAAACCGGCATCCGTGCCGCCGCCGCACAAGGCGCGCGCCTGGCGCTGCTGCAAGAGCTGCATACCGGCGTTTATTTTTGCCAAACCGAGGATACATACCGTTTCGACCAAGCGGAGCCCATCCCCGGCCCCACCAGCGACTTCTTAGCTAAACTCGCCAAAGAACTAAGTATGGTGATTGTAGGCTCGGTATTTGAGCGGCGCGCGCCCGGCTTATACCACAATACCGCGGTGGTCCTGGATACTGACGGCCGGCTCGCCGGCACCTACCGTAAAATGCATATCCCGGATGATCCGGGTTTTCACGAGAAATTTTATTTTACTCCCGGTGATCAAGGGTTCCGGCCGATCGCCACCTCGGTCGCTAATTTAGGCGTGCTCGTTTGCTGGGATCAGTGGTACCCGGAAGCGGCGCGCTTAATGGCGCTTGCCGGCGCCGATCTGTTGCTGTACCCGACCGCCATCGGCTGGGATCCGCGTGACGATCAGGCGGAAAAAATCCGCCAGCGCGATAGTTGGTTGACGATCCAGCGGGCGCACGCCATTGCCAACGGCCTGCCGCTGCTCGCTTGCAACCGCGTAGGCGTGGAATTAAGCCGCGATAACCCGCCCGGCATCCAATTCTGGGGCAGCAGCTTTATTGCCGGCCCGCAAGGCGAGATCTTGGCCCAGGCGCCGGCGGAGGCGCCAGCGGTGTTAACGGCGGAGATCGACCTCAAACATTCGGAAGACGTGCGCCGTATCTGGCCGTTCTTTCGCGACCGGCGCATTGATGCCTATCAGAACTTAATTAAGCGCTACGGAGATTAAGGCGGTCGCGTACCGCCTGTGCTTGTCTGCCCCCTCTCATGTCACCCCCCGCTTTTAAGCATGCCGCGGCGCTACTCGGCACGATCTTGAAAAATACCCGGCAACCGGCGGATAAGCAGATGGAAAGCTATTTCCGCCAACACCGGGATCTGGGCGTGCGTGATCGCGGTTTCGTGGCGGAAACGGTTTACGGTTGTTTACGCCGGCGACGCTTTTTGGAACATGTGCTTAACAATGACACCGCGGCGTCGCCGGAAGCGATGGTGGCGGCTTACGCCTTGGCGGTGCAGGGGCGGAGCGCGCGCAATCTGGAAGAAATCGGCTTTTCAGACAATGTACGCACGTTGGCGGCAAGAATTCGCTCGCTCGATCGTGCCCGCCTACCTGTGCCAGTGCGGACCGACCTGCCGGATTGGCTGGCGGAACGCCTGTTGGCGCAATTCGGCGAAGCAGAAACGATCGCGCTTGCTGATGCCTTAAACCGGCCTGCCAGCCTGGATCTACGCGTCAATACGCTCAAGGCTACCCGGGAACAGGTTCAGGCGTGCCTATTACAAGAAGACTATACCAGTGAGCCCACCCCCTTTTCTCCCGCCGGATTACGCCGGCACGAGCGCACGCCCCTGTTTAAAACAAAATGCTTTCAACAGGGGTGGTTTGAGGTGCAAGACGAGGGCAGCCAGCTTTTGTCCTTGCTAGTCGAGCCGAAGCGGCATGAACGGATCGTGGATTTTTGTGCCGGCGGCGGCGGCAAAACTTTACATTTAGGCGCGCTGATGGCGAATACCGGCACCCTCTACGCCTTCGATATAGCACATAGTCGCTTGGATAAGCTTAAACCACGTTTGAAGCGCGCCGGCCTCGATACCGTCCGCACTCAGGTTATTGAACACGAACGCGACCGCCGCGTGCGGCGGCTATACGGTAAAATAGACCGGGTATTGGTGGACGCCCCCTGTTCCGGCACCGGCACTCTGCGGCGCAACCCGGATGTTAAGTGGCGTGAGTTAAATCTCTCGGAGCTGGTGGCCGTGCAACAGCGGATTTTGGCCGCAGCAAGCGAACTCCTGAAGCCCGGAGGCCGATTGGTCTACGCGACCTGCAGTTTGCTGCGGGAAGAAAACGATGCGGTCGTGGAGCAATTCCTGGGCGGCCATCCCGATTTTACGATTCTGCCGGCCGAAACTATTCTCGCGCGGCGGAAAATCGCCATTGAGACCGACATAAGCGACCCCGCCTTACGTCTCTATCCGCATCGTCATCAAACTGATGGCTTTTACGCGATCGCTCTTAAGCGAAGCGACTAAACTTATTTTAAATTAACCCCTCGGCCATCGGCTAATTTTTACCCAACGCCTTGCGCCGGTGGCGGATTAACGTGGTAAGCCAAATAATGAGACCCAGCAAGACAAGTGCCGCCAATACATATAGCTCATAACGTTTAAAATCAGCAAAAAACAGTTCAAACACATGGCCAAAGAGATATCCGCCCCAAGCCAGTGTAGTCGCCCAAACCGTCGCGCCAATGGCGTTAAGAATAAAGAATTTAAGCCTGGACACGTGGGCCGCGCCTAACGCGAACGGCGTTACATTGCGCAACCCGTACATAAAACGGAAGCTCAGGATTAACAGGTTTTGATGGCGCTCCAATAATCGGTATACCTTATCCGCGCCCGTTTGCCAGGATAAGCGTTTTGCGATGATGCGGCGGCCATAGTGCCTGCCTACATAAAAATACAGCTGATCGCCGCTAAAGCTTCCCACGAACGCCGCCACAATCACCCACATTAGATCCAAATGGTGGTTGGCGGCAAATCCACCCAGGACTA
>DATGVQ010000061.1:0-34863 GCA_035300145.1 Acidiferrobacterales bacterium
TCTTCACCGGCGATGAGTTTAAATTTATCCGCCGGCACACGCGTCATCACTGCGCCTTTTCGGATGCAGACGGAGCAATTGCAGCGGTTCGCGGGCTCCAGCGTGGATTCGATCTCAAATTGCACTTTCCCGCAGTGGCACCGCCCGCGATAAGTGGTCATTTTGCCTTGCATGTTTTCTCTCCTTGATATAGTTCTAGCAGAGCGAATAAAACCGCGCTGGTTATTATATTATGACAACCTTAATAATTAAGCTTCCTCATTCGGCAGCCGCGCTCCGATCCTGCGGCTGATTTTGTCTATTTTATGGCCCTCCTGTCTGAAGATGATGTGAAAAGTTCACTCGTGACCGGCGCCACCGGCTTTATCGGCCGCCGTCTCGTGGCTGCCTTGCGGCAACGCGGCGTTAATATCCGGGTTTTAGCGCGGGATACGGCTAAAGTTTCTCACCTTTGGCCGGACGCGGTGGCTGGTTATTACGGCGATATGATCAAGCCGGAAACTCTTTTAGGTACGTGTGAAGATGTAGCTACCGTGTTTCATCTCGCGGGTTATGCGCATGCTATCGGTATTCCCGACAGCGAGGCCAAAGAACTGCACCGGCGGATCACCGTAGACGGGACCCAGGCGTTGTTGGCGGAGGCGATTAGGGCAGGTGTTAAGCGATTTATTTATGTAAGCAGCGCCAAGGCGATGGGAGAGGGCGATGCAGCCTGCCTCGATGAGTCCTCCCCGCCGGCGCCTGAAACTTACTATGGTTTAGCCAGGTTAACCGCCGAGCGCTTGGTGTTGGCCGCCGGCACTGAGCATGGCCTGCATGTCTGTAACTTGCGGCTGCCGCTGGTCTACGGTCGCGATAATCAGGGCAACCTCGCACAGATGATTGCTGCTGTTGACCGAGGCTGGTTCCCGCCTTTGCCGGAAGTTAACAATAAGCGCTCCCTGGTGCATGTCGATGATGTCGTGCAAGCCATGCTGCTGGCGGCTTCGATGCCCGCCGCCCGGGGGCAAACTTACCTGGTAACCGATGATCAAGTCTATTCCACTCGCCAGATCTATATCTTGATCTGCGCCGCGCTGAATCGGCCGGTACCAGGCTGGATGATTCCCCTCGGTTTCTTAAAGTTCTGTGCGCGCTGGGGCGACTTAATTGGAAGGGCGAGGGGGCGGCCTTTTGTTCTGAACAGTGACGCCCTGGGAAAATTGATTGATTCAGCGTGGTACAACTCGGCTAAAATCCGCAGCGAATTAGGTTTTCAACCTCGCCAAACCTTGGAAACCGCTCTACCGGAGATGGTGGCGGAGTATCGCCGGCGCTCCCCGCGTACCGGAGCGGGCTAGTTTAGGCCATAGAAATCGTATCTAATTATCCGCGCCATGATTAACTTTAAGCACGCCTTGCAGTCGCGGGATTTCCTGAAGCTCTGGGGAGGACAGATTATCTCCGGCTTAGGCGATCGCCTGGAGCAAATGGGGATCATCGCTTTATTCACCGCCGCCGGTTATCACAGTGTTACCGCGGCCATGGCGTTGATCGCGGTTTTAGTCATCGCGCCGCATATGCTGATTTCACCCATCGCCGGTTGGGTGGTGGATCGCGTGGATCGCCGCTACGTCATGATCGCGAGCGATCTGGTTCGCGCGGTGATCGTGATGACCTTGCCGTTCACGTTTCCGCGCTATGGCGAGACCGCGGTGTATGCTTCGGTATTATTGCTCGGGTTGATGGCCGGCTTTTTTAATCCAGCCAAATCCGCACTGATTCCGCGCCTGGTGCCGGATCGGGCCCTGCAAGCCGCCAATGGCCTGTCGGCCACCACCAATATCATTGCCACCATGATCGGATCTTTTATCGGCGGTCATCTTGCCCACAGCATGGGGGTGGACCAAGGCCGCTCGCCGGTGCCGTTTTTTCTCCTGGACATGGCGAGTTATTTCGTCTCCGCCGGGCTGCTGTGGCGCATTGTGGTTGATAGCCGCCCACAGCGCGAGCAGCCTGCCGGCGCAGTTAACGCCAATCACAAAAAGATTTTGCCGTTCATCGCGGCGAAACAGGGGATTCTCGCCATGCTGTTTACCGCCAGCCTGTTCTGGGCGGTGGCGGCAGCGGCGTATTCCGCGATCAATAGTTTTGCCTATGTGCGTTTCGGCGGCGGCGTGGCCGGCATCGGTAATATGCAGGCGGCGCTGGGACTGGGCATGCTGCTCGGCGCAGTGATCGCCGGCCGGCGGGTAACCGCCATCGAGGCGTTTGCGCGCCATATTTGGCCGGTATTGCTTGGCGTCGCCTTGACGGCGGTGGTATTAGCCGGCAGTTATCAGTTTTATTTGAGCCTGCTGGTGGTGATGCTGCTGGGCGCGCTGGGAGCGGTGGTGCTGGTGTTGGTCGACACCGGTTTGCAACGTACCACACCGGACGAATTGCGCGGCCGGGTTTTCGGCATTAAAGAACAACTGACTTCTATGACCTTTGTTATCCCGAGCTTAGTCTTTTATTTCGATCCAGCTATCGATGCGCATTTGGAAAAAATTTTATATGGCTGCGCCGCATTATTGGTGGTTACCGCCTGCTGGTTTTTAGTCCAGTCGTGGGTAAGAATTCTGGAAGCCAATCACATCGCGGACTGGGGCAATAAATGGCTCAATCGTTTGGATGGATTGAACCGCCTCCTTTGCCGGAGATTTCACCGCCTGCAACATGAAGAACTATTGCTGCCGAAAACCGGCGGCGCGTTGGTGGTCGCCAATCATGTCTCCGGCCTCGATCCTTTATTAATGATTGCCGCCAGCCCGCGCCCGTTGCGTTTTATGATCGCACAAGAAGAATATGACCGCTGGTGGCTCAAGTGGTTATTCAAAGCCATTGGCTGTATCCCGGTAGGCAGAGAATCGAATCCACGCGGGGCGCTAAAAGCCGTGAGGCAGGCGTTGGAGGCGGGCGAGGTCGTCGCGTTATTTCCTTATGGCGGCATTCACTTGGATCACGAACCGCCGGTTGCGCTTAAGCGCGGCGTCATGCTGATGGCGGAGATGACCGGCGTGCCGGTATGTCCCCTGCGCGTGGAAGGCGTGCGCGGCCAAGGCAAAACCGTCTCCGCCGTGTTCCTACGCAGCCGCGCGCGCATCTTTCCGTTTCATCCGCTTTATTATAAAGATCACGAGCCGGAAGGATTTCTACGTGAACTAGGCCGGATCCTGTCTGGGAAATAATGTGATGCTGTAATGCACGAACTTTAGGGGTGTTTTAGCGATGCCAGTAGGCGCCCTGCCAAGCCAGTCCACTCGGTGCAGGCAAGACCCGCTGGGAGGTACGAAGAATTGACAAGCGACACTTTACACTTTTAATATGATCAAGAGCTTCCGGCACAAGGGGCTGGAGAGATTTTTCAAAACCTATGATTTTGATGGGTTCGCCGCTTGCGCGGCTTAACCC
The DNA here is from genome assembly GCA_035300145.1 of Acidiferrobacterales bacterium. Lineage (GTDB taxonomy): Bacteria > Pseudomonadota > Gammaproteobacteria > Acidiferrobacterales > DATGVQ01 > DATGVQ01. Next base: position 3,433 of record DATGVQ010000061.1, read on the forward strand.
AACCTACGTTGATCTTTGGCAGCTTGAAATTATTGAATCACCTCCCCATCTAAGGAAGAGTAAATCCGGCTTACAGGTGCCCTCATGCGCATGGATAAAATGACCAGTAAATTTCAGCAGGCCTTGGCGGAAGCGCAAAGCCTGGCGGTGGGTCGCGATCACCAGTTTATCGAGCCCGTCCATTTAATGGTGGCGCTGTTAGACCAAGACGGCGGCACTACGCGCCAATTGCTGAGCAAAAGCGATGTGAACGTTAACGCCTTGCGCTCAAAGTTAAGCCAGGCGATGGACCGGTTGTCTTCGGTGGAAGGCACGGGTGGTGATGTGCATATCTCCAATGATCTTGCCAAGCTGCTCAATCTCACGGATAAATTCGCTCAGAAACGCGGCGACCAATATATTTCCAGTGAGCTGTTTATTGTGGCGGCCCTGGAGGATAAGGGCGAGTTGGGGCGTTTGTTGCAGGAAGCCGGGGTATCCAAGAACGGGATCGAACGGGCGATAGAAGATATGCGCGGCGGACAAAATGTCAATGACCCGAATGCCGAAGAGCAGCGCCAGGCGTTGGAAAAATATACCATCGATCTGACCGAGCGCGCCGAGCAGGGAAAACTCGATCCAGTGATCGGGCGCGACGACGAGATACGGCGAGCGATTCAGGTATTGCAGCGGCGCACAAAAAATAATCCGGTGCTGATCGGCGAGCCGGGCGTGGGCAAAACCGCAATCGTCGAAGGATTGGCACAACGCATTATCAACGGTGAGGTGCCGGAAGGGTTGAAGGGTAAACGTTTATTGTCCTTGGACATGGGCGCGTTGATTGCCGGTGCGAAATACCGCGGCGAATTCGAAGAACGTTTAAAAGCGGTGCTGAATGATCTTGCGAAGCAAGAGGGACAGATCATTTTATTTATCGATGAGTTGCATACCGTGGTCGGCGCCGGCAAGGCCGAGGGCGCGATGGACGCCGGCAACATGCTGAAGCCGGCGCTGGCGCGCGGTGAGTTGCATTGTATCGGCGCCACGACCTTAGACGAGTATCGTAAATATATCGAAAAAGACGCGGCGCTGGAGCGGCGCTTCCAGAAGATCCTGGTCAATGAACCGACGGTGGAGGATACCATCGCCATCCTGCGCGGCTTGAAAGAAAAATACGAGGTGCACCACGGCGTCGATATCTCCGACCCGGCGATCGTGGCCGCGGCCACGTTATCCCATCGCTACATCACCGACCGGCAATTGCCGGATAAAGCGATTGATCTTATCGATGAAGCCGCCTCGCGCATCCGTATGGAAATCGATTCTAAACCTGAGGCGATGGATAAGCTCGACCGGCGCCTGATCCAGTTGAAGATCGAGCGGGTTGCGTTGGAAAAAGAAACCGACGAGGCGTCGAAGAAGCGCTTGCAAATATTGCAAGAAGAGATTACCAAGCTGGAAAAAGAATACGCCGAGCTGGAAAAAGTGTGGAAAGCGGAAAAGGCCGCGCTGCAGGGCACACAACATATTAAAGAAGAATTGGATCGCGCCCGTCTGGAGATTGAGACCGCGCGCCGCGCGGGCGATCTCGCGCGCATGTCCGAACTGCAATACGGCCGCATTCCGGAACTGGAAAAACAGCTTAGTGCTGCAAGTGTCGCTGAGAATAAGGAAAAAACGCTGTTGCGCAACGAAGTCGGCGAGAACGAGGTTGCCGAAGTGGTATCCAAGTGGACCGGTATTCCAGTCTCCAAGATGATGCAAGGCGAACGCGAGAAGTTATTGCGCATGGAAGAAGAGTTGCACAAGCGCGTGGTTGGTCAGGACGAAGCAATCAAAGCAGTATCGAATGCCATCCGCCGTTCGCGCGCGGGGTTGTCGGATCCTAACCGGCCGAATGGCTCTTTCCTGTTCCTGGGGCCTACCGGCGTGGGCAAGACAGAATTGTGCAAAGCGCTGGCCGCGTTCTTGTTCGATACCGAGGAGGCAATGATCCGTATCGACATGTCCGAGTTCATGGAAAAGCATTCGGTCGCGCGCCTGATCGGCGCTCCTCCGGGTTATGTGGGTTATGAGGAGGGAGGTTACTTGACCGAGGCGGTGCGGCGCCGGCCGTATTCCGTGATTCTGTTGGACGAGGTCGAGAAAGCGCATCCGGAGGTATTTAATATCTTATTGCAGGTGTTGGATGATGGCCGCCTGACCGACGGCCAAGGGCGCACGGTCGATTTTCGTAACACGGTGATCGTCATGACCTCGAATCTGGGTTCACACGTAATTCAGGAGATGGTGGGAGACGCACAGGGGCGTGCGGTGGAAGAAAATTACGAACGCATGAAAGCAGCGGTGCTGGAGATTGTAGGACAGCACTTCCGTCCCGAATTTATCAATCGCATCGATGATGTGGTGGTATTCCATCCATTGGCGCGCGCGCAATTGCATCGCATTGCGAACATTCAAATCCAATATCTCCGGGACCGTTTATTGGCGCGCGACATGGATCTGCATTTGACGGATAAGGCTATTGATAAATTGGTGGAGGCCGGTTTTGATCCGGTCTACGGCGCCCGACCTCTTAAGCGGGCCATACAGCAATCGATGGAAAATCCGCTGGCCCAGGAGATTTTGCAAGGCAAGTTCGCACCCGGCGAGACTATTATCGTCGATGTACAAGCTAATGCGTTTGTATTTAAGAAAGGTGCGGCCCGGAAAAAGACCCATGTCGCTTAATTAGGGAGACTCTGATCAAGTGTGATTTCGTCATACCGCACCGCAGGGTGCTGAAAAACGAGTTTTTCATCACTCTGCTAAATTACTCTATCTTTTTCCGGCGGCACCGGGCGCGGGATCCGATTTTTATCAATAGCTACATAGGTGAGCGTAGCCTCGGTAACCTTAACGCACTCTTCGGCGCCCTCCAGGTCGTAGCGTTCGGCATAAACTTCGACATCTACGGTTAACGAGGTGTGCCCGACCCGGATGACCTCGGCGTAACAACTGATCAGGTCACCGACGAACACCGGCTTTTTGAATTGAAACGCATTCACGGCAACGGTGGTGATGCGCCCGCCGGCGCGCCGGTGGGCGGCGATACTGCCGGCGATATCTACTTGCGACATAATCCAACCGCCAAAAATATCCCCCGCCCGGTTGGTGTCGGCAGGCATGGGCACTACACGCAAAGTGGGCTGGCGTCCGGCGGGTAGGTTATCGGCCATAAGAAGATATCCTTTATTTAATAAATGGGAGTTATGCGGTAACCGGTTTTTTCCAGCAGGCTTAACAAGCCTTCCGGGCCGGGCAGATGTAACGCGCCGACGGCGATGAAGGCGTTGCCTTCCTTAAGCCGCGGCAGCATGCGCTGCAACATTTTAATATTGCGTTTGTTTAATAAGCGATCCATAAAAGAGCGATAGACCGCGTCGTTGTCCGGCTGATATTTATCATTGGTCGCCATTAAACCGGCGAGATCACGATTTAAATAAGTCTGGAGCAGCTCTTCAAATTGGGCGTCCATTTGCGCGGCGGTATGCAACGTCTCCGCAAGCAAATGCACTTGATCGCCCATAGACATACTGTTGAATAGCTCAATTTGCTCTTGCATGGTTTCCAGCCCATAGGTCGGCTTTTCTTGTTTGGTTGCTTCCAGCTGTAATACCAGGTCCAGCACTAAGCCGCTCTTCGGCTTAGGCATGCTCAAGCTCATCATGATCACCCAAGGTTTCTGTTTTTCTATCCCTTGCGTGGGCAGGCCGCGGCTGGTCAACGCCTGTAGGGTCTGGGCATAAAGATCCTTGCCCAGCACCTTTTCCAAGGTCTGGCCGTCATTAAAAAACATTGCCTCGGCCATGTCGACAATGCCGGCGCCGTTCGCGATTAACTCCATGGTGAAACTGGTGGCATGGTCAAAACGCTGTTTGACTGCCGGCGGCAGTTGGGTGATGCGCGCATCGTCGGAATGGATGGTGCCGAACAGATAGCTGGCTCGTACGCCGGGCGATTCGATCTTCCATAATAAACCGCGTGCCTGCGGGGCCTCTAATTTTTTCGACCTGTTTTGTGGAGCGGGCGGTATTGCCTGTGATGGCGCCGGCTGGCGATAAGAAGGTTTCGCGGGCGCTGCCTGCCCCTCGAACGCCGATTGTGCGTAGCCGGGATGCAACAGCGCCAGGGGCAGCGCTAGCGCGAAAAATAGTTTCAATAATGGTTTAGTCCACATAAGTGTGAAGTCTTTCCGCAAAAATTATGAGTCAGTATTACTTTGCATTACAAGCCAGAGTTAGTACACTGCTTTTTTATCATCTCCAGGATTTTAAGGATATAAGAATAAGTTTGGTATGGAGTTCCGTTTTCTGTTTGTCGCCGCCGGGTTCCTCGTCCCAGGGCTGTTTGGTGAACTTCAAGCGGAGGAATTGCCGCGCTGGGAGTTGGGTATAGGCGTAGGCGGTCTTTATATGTCGGATTATCGCGGGGCGAACGAACGCCATGGTTATTTACTGCCGCTACCCTATGTTGTTTATCGCGGGGACGCAGTGACCGTCGACAGGGAAGGAGTGCGCAACAAGGTGCTGGGATCGGAGCGGGTTAGATTATTTTTGAGCGTAACCGCGGGTCTTCCCGTCAACAGCGGCAAGAACCAGGCGCGCACCGGCATGCCGAATCTCGACCCTACGATTGAAATGGGCCCATCCTTGGAAATCCAGTTGTGGGAAGGGCAGGCGAAAGAGCGGTTCTCCCTGGAGCTGCCGTTGCGCGCGGCGGTTGCGACCGACCTTGCCCATTTTAAAAATATCGGCTGGGTGTTCGCCCCGCACTTCGATTTAAAACTTCCCGTTTTCGGTTCCAATGATAATGGCTATGTTGAATTTACCTTGGGCCCACTTTATGCCAGTAACAAATATCATGACTACTATTATGCCGTGGACCCGGTTTTTAAAACCGCCGAGCGCGATGCTTACGACGCGCGCGCGGGTTACAGCGGCAGCCGCTTTAGCGTGGGCTTCAGCCGGCAGGTCGGCGATATTTGGTTCGGTGCGTTCGCCCGTTACGATGATTTATCGGGGGCGGTATTCGCCGATAGCCCGTTAGTAAAGGATAAAAAATCTTTAATGATAGGTGCCGGGATGGCGTACATCTTCGCTAAATCCAAACGCGAAAAGGGCGCCCCCTGATTGCTATTGCGGTTTTGCCGTGGTAGTCGCTAAACTTGGCGCGTGCAAGCATTACGAATAACGAGAGTAGCTTGCCGCAAGCCAATAAATGAGCGCAGCCCGTCATGTCCGGTAACACCTTTGGCAGACTATTTAGCGTAACCAGTTTCGGCGAGAGTCACGGCCCGGCGATGGGATGCATTGTCGACGGCTGCCCGCCCGGTATGGCATTGAGCGAGGCCGATATTCAAGTCGATCTCGACCGGCGCAAGCCCGGCAAGTCGCGCCATACCACCCAGCGGCGCGAAGACGATGCGGTGCAAATTCTATCCGGCGTATTCGAGGGACGCACCACCGGTACGCCGATCGGCCTGCTGATTCAAAATACCGATATGCGCCCGCAAGATTATTCCAAAATCATGGACCGGTTCCGCCCGGCGCATGCCGATTACACCTATCAACAAAAATACGGATTTCGCGATTACCGCGGCGGCGGGCGCTCGTCGGCGCGCGAGACCGCGTTGCGCGTAGCGGCCGGGGCGATCGCGAAAAAGTATTTGCACGAACATTATGGTGTCCACATTCGTGGTTATCTGGCGCAACTCGGGCCGATTAAATTAGAGCTGCGTGATTGGCAGGAGGTTGAGAACAACCCGTTCTTTTGTCCGGATCCGGCTAAGGTGGTGGAGTTGGAGGCGTACATGGATGCCTTGCGTAAAGAAGGCAATTCCATCGGCGCGCGCATCAATGTCGTCGCAAGTAATGTACCTGTGGGTTTGGGTGAGCCCATATTTGATCGGCTCGATGCCGATATCGCGCATGCGTTAATGAGCATCAATGCGGTCAAAGGTGTAGAGATCGGCGCCGGGTTTGGCTGTGTCGAACAAAAGGGCACGGAGCACCGCGATGAGATCACTCCGCAAGGATTTTTAAGCAATCGTGCCGGCGGTATTTTGGGCGGTATTTCTTCCGGCCAGGATATTCTCGCCAGTATCGCCCTGAAACCCACCTCCAGTATTCGATTGCCGGCGCGCACAATTAATGTGCGCGGTGAACCCGTGGAAGTGGCCACGACCGGCCGCCATGATCCTTGTGTGGGTATCCGTGCCACTCCCATCGCCGAAGCGATGCTCGCGATTGTGCTGATGGATCATGCGCTGCGCAATCGCGCGCAGAATGCCGATGTGGCGCGCACCACGCCGGTAATCCCAGGTAAGCCGCGGCCATAACTGGGGCCGCCTTCAAACGCCACGGCAGCTGCGAAGTATCAGAATCTCATTTTGCGGTTGCATGAAAAAATCGCTTGAGCGACGCCCCGCCTAAATCGTATTCCGATATCGGGAATCGATAAATCACTCTACAGGGATGTAAAGGCGGGAAAATAATGGTTTATATGGCTTATTGTTAGCGCTGGTATTTGGTATATTGCATTAAAAGGGAAGTCCGTTAAGCGTAATCGCGCGGATGGACTCTTGCTTTACTTTAGCTTTAAGGCAGGGGTAGTAATAAAGTTCGACCCTCAAATGTTCTTGACATATTCGTTTGCTTTCCGCAGTAGAACATCAGGGTAATCTACAGGAGGCACAAATAAACATGGCTACAACATTCCATAAAGGCATAATCGGGGCCTTGGTCGGAGGAACAATAATGCTGAGCACGGTTGCGCCTGCTCGGGCCGCATGGGAGCCGACGAAATCGGTCGAGTTCATAGTACCGGCCGGTACCGGCGGCGGCGCCGATCAAATGGCGCGGCTGATCCAAGAAGTGGTGATCAAGCACGATCTGATGAAACGGCCGTTAGTGATACTCAATAAGTCCGGCGAAGCCGGTGCTGAAGGCCTCCTTGATGTTAAAGGCGCGAAGAACGATCCCCACAAAATTATCATTACCCTGTCTAATCTCTTTACCACTCCGTTAGCTACCGGCATTCCCTTCAATTGGAAGGATTTGACCCCGGTTGCCATGCTGGCTCTCGACGAATTTGTGCTTTGGGTAAATGCCGAGTCCCCTTATAAAACCGCTAAGGAATACCTGGATGCGATAAAGGCCGGCGGCGATAATCAGTTCAAGATGGCCGGTACCGGGTCCAAACAGGAAGACCAAATCATCACCGTGGCGCTGGAGAAATTTGTTGGAAAGAAGTTTACCTATGTGCCCTTTAAGGGCGGCGGCGATGTCGCGGTTCAGTTAGCCGGCAATCACGTCAATTCTACCGTGAACAACCCGATTGAAGCGATGGCTCATTGGCGTGCGGGCAAGCTGCGTCCGTTATGCGTATTTGACAGCCAGCGTATGCCCTATAAAGACAAAATAGCCAAAATAGCTGACACCGTGTCGTGGAACGATATCCCCACCTGTAAGGAATCCGGCGTCAATGTGGAATACTTGATGTTGCGCGGTATCTTTATGCCGGGAGGGGTATCTAAAGATCAGGTTAATTACTATGTGGATTTATTTAAGAAAGTCAGAGCAACCCCCGAATGGAAGGAATTTATGGAGGCGGGCGCGTTTAACCAGACTTTCATGACTGGCAAAGAATATGCCGCTTGGGTGAAAAGCGCTGAAGATACTCACAAGAATCTGATGAAGGAAGCCGGATTTCTCGCTAAGTAAGTCTGACGTTACCTGAACTAATCCCGGTTCAGGTTAAGCTAATTATTGCTGCTGCCGAGTGAAGGGAACTCCATCATCTTCGAGATTGATAAGATACGGGCAATTAGAAACGACATTGTTCACGGCGTTTGGATTGCCGTAGAAGTAGACGGAGTCCCATTAATCCAAAAAACCTCACGAAATGCAAAACAGTTGAAAGTTGAGTGGAACCCAAAAACAGTTGAAGAGATGAATAAACTCTCTGAACAGATTTCAGAACAAATTAACAAACTCCATAAAGTTGTTTTTGATCGCGGGCGATGGACTCTCGCATAGCCTTAACCTCGCCTAATCGCATTCGGGTATCAGGAATCGATAAAATCACTCGCGCAGGTATGAGGTAAAAACCGGAAAAATTACGGTTTATTTAATAATAATATTGGTATATTGTATTTGCGAGTTTCAAGGCATTAAAAGGGATAAGTCCGGTCAAGCGTATCATGGTCCGCGCGGTTGCCTGCTGAGCTGTGTGTTACGCTTAGTGGTATTCGGCGATGCGTGAATCGTCGCAATTAAGGAAGAAGAAAAAAGTGTCGTGTCGCCTTATGCATGAAGGACACGGCCGTTCATTCACTGCTGACAGGAGGAGCATATGAGCTCGATAGCTGAAGAGGGGTTGGGCGTAAGACCGAAAGAGTCGTATCGGTGGTTGCAATTGGTGACTGGTATTGTCTGCATGGCGATGGTCGCCAATTTGCAATACGGGTGGACGCTGTTCGTGAATCCAATCGACGCAAAGTTCCAGTGGGGCCGTGCCGCGATCCAGGTGGCGTTCTCCATTTTCGTCCTGACTGAGACTTGGCTCGTACCTATTGAAGGGTATCTGGTTGACCGCTTCGGTCCACGGCTCGTTGTTCTGGTCGGAGGCCTCCTATGCGGCATCGCGTGGGCGATGAATGCCTACGCAGATTCGCTCACGTTCCTCTACATCGCGGCTGCGGTGGGTGGCATCGGCGCGGGGGCGGTCTACGGCACCTGCATCGGCAATGCCCTGAAGTGGTTCCCCGATCGACGCGGGCTTGCGGCGGGGCTGACGGCTGCGGGATTCGGCGCCGGCTCCGCGCTTACCATAATCCCGATTTCGGCAATGATCAAATCCAGCGGCTACGAATCGACTTTTCTGTACTTCGGAATTGGCCAGGGCATAATTGTAGTGCTGCTGTCTTTGCTATTGGCTGCACCGAAGAAAGGCCAGGCTCCGGAGGGCTCGAAGCAACTGCCGCAGACGCGTCATAACTACCGGCCAATGGAGGTGTTGAAGCAGCCCGTGTTTTGGGTCATGTACGTCATGTTTGTCCTGGTCGCGGCCGGTGGGCTCATGGCTACAGCCCAGCTTGCGCCAATCGCCAAGGATTTTAAGATTGCCGATATACCGGTGAGTCTCATCGGGATTACGCTTCCCGCGCTTGTCTTCGCGCTTACGATCGACCGAATCTTAAACGGCATAACCCGGCCATTCTTTGGCTGGGTTTCAGACCACATCGGCCGCGAAAAGACCATGCTTATCGCGTTCATGCTCGAAGCGATTGGAATAATGAGCTTAGGGGTATACGGAGGAGATCCGGTCGTTTTCGTTCTGCTGACGGGACTGGTATTTTTCGCATGGGGCGAAATTTACAGCCTGTTTCCTTCCACATCGGCGGATACTTTTGGAACCGGGTTTGCCGCGGCGAATGCGGGAATGCTCTACACCGCCAAGGGAACCGCTTCGCTTTTGGTACCGCTTTCAAGTGTGCTGGTTTCCGTGACCGGCAACTGGCACGCCGTCTTCGTTGTGGCAGCCATTATGAATGCGGTGGCGGCGTTGATGGCGTGGTTTGTGCTAAAACCGATGCGGCGCAGGTTCGTCGAAAAGACCTCGCGCTAGCCTACTTTACCCGACCTAAGGCATTGTGGCGGGACGTTATTGCCGTATGTCCCGCCACAGGCGGTTGCGGTCCATTACATGCCGCATGTGTTATCTCAGCACCGACTTTAGCAGCTTACCCATCTCCGACGGGTTTTTAGTCACCTTAATCCCGCACTCTTCCATGACCGCTAACTTTTCCGCCGCCGTGCCTTTGCCGCCGGAGATGATGGCGCCGGCGTGACCCATGCGTTTCCCCGGCGGGGCGGTGACCCCGGCGATAAAACCGACCACCGGTTTTTTCATATTGCCCTTAACCCAGCGTGCGCATTCCTCTTCATCGCTGCCGCCGATCTCTCCCACCATGATGACTGCCTCGGTCTTAGGATCGTCGTTGAACATTTTTATCACATCGATATGCTTCAGCCCGTTCACCGGGTCGCCGCCGATGCCGACGCAGGTCGATTGACCCAAACCCAATTCCATTAACTGCCCAACCGCTTCATAAGTAAGCGTGCCGGAGCGCGACACCACGCCGACGGGTCCTTTTTTATGGATATGACCCGGCATGATGCCGATCTTGATCTCATCCGGTGTGATCACGCCGGGGCAATTGGGCCCAAGCAGTAGCGTTTTCTTTCCTTTCATCTTGTGCTTGCTGCGGACCATATCGAGCACCGGAATACCTTCCGTAATGCACACGATGAATTCGATACCGGCCTCGACTGCCTCGTCGATGGCGGCGGCCGCAAACGGCGGTGGAACATAAATGACCGAGCAGGTGGCGGCGGTGTCTTTTTTGGCTTCGGCGACGGTATTGAAAATCGGGATGCCGGCGAAATTTTGCCCGCCTTTTTTGGGCGTGACGCCGGCGACAAAGGCTTGCCTGCCGAAGGCGTAGTTGACGCAATTCTGGGTGTGAAACATCCCGGTCTTGCCGGTGATTCCTTGCGTGATGACTTTGGTATTTTTATTAATCAAAATAGACATAATTACCTTCTCACCGCCTTCACCGCCTTTTCTGCGGCGTCGGCCATGTTATTGGCAGAGATAATCGGGAGACCCGAATCCGCCAGTATTTTTTTGCCCAGATCCACATTTGTCCCTTCCAGCCGCACAATCAGTGGAACCGGAAGGCTGGTTTGTTTCGCCGCTGCTACCACGCCTTGGGCGATGACGTCACATTTCATGATCCCGCCGAAGATATTGACCAAAATCGCCTTTACTTTCGGATTCTTCAGCATGATCTTGAAAGCCTCCGTCACTTTTTCGGTGGTAGCGCCGCCGCCGACGTCGAGAAAATTAGCCGGAGCGCCGCCATAGAGTTTGATGATATCCATTGTGGCCATGGCCAGGCCGGCGCCGTTGACCAAACAGGCGATATTCCCGTCCAGCGAGATGTAATTCAGGTCGTGTTTTGAAGCTTCGATCTCGGCCTCATCCTCTTCGTCGAGATCTCTTAAGGCCTGAATATCGGGATGCCGGAACAAGGCGTTGCTATCAAAGTTTATTTTGGCATCCAGCGCGAGCACGCGCTGATCGCGTGTGAGAATTAACGGATTAATTTCGGCCAGCGCGGCATCTGTCTCGATAAAGGCTTTATACAGACCTTGCAGGAATACCTTGGCTTCCTGCATGGCGGCGGCGGGGACGCCAATCTTGCCGGCGATATCCTTGGCCTCCGTATCCGTCAATCCAGTATCCGGATTAATAAATACTTTATGGATTTTCTCAGGGCTTTTGGCGGCTACTTCTTCGATTTCGGTGCCGCCTTCGGAGCTCGCCATCAACGCGACCCGCTGACTGCCGCGGTCCACCACCATGCCCACATACAGCTCGGATTTGATATCCGCGCCTTCTTCAATCAATAGCCGTTTGATTATTCTGCCCTCGGGTCCGGTTTGATGCGTAACCAGTCTCATCCCCAAGATAGCACCCGCCTGTTTCTTGACCTCGTCGAGCGACTTAACCAGCTTTACCCCGCCGCCTTTGCCGCGCCCGCCCGCATGGATTTGCGCCTTGATGACCCAGACATTACCGCCCAACTTTTTGGCGGCGGCGACCGCCTCCTCCACGGAAAAACAGGGTATTCCGCGCGGGGTAGCAACCCCATATCTCCTTAAAATTTCTTTTGCTTGATACTCGTGAATTTTCATACTTATCCCTTGAAAGGAGGTTAGAAATTCGGATTATTGCTTTCTATCTTCCAGATCAGAGCGCGCTGCAGCCATTTCCCAAATGGTATTTGGTATACAATATACAAGAGATCCGGGCGATTTCACAGGCATAGGGAGGGCCAATACTTGCTTTAAGGGAGGTCAGGCGATATTGGGAACGACACCCAATGCCGTTCGCACCGGATCAGCCAATGCGTAGCAGTTAGAGCGTCGCCGTTAAGCGGCGGATTGGATTTTCTCGGCTTTGAGTCTCGCGCCTTCTTCCGCCAAGGTCTTCGCAAGCAGGCTGACGCAGGCGTATACTGTGTCAATATGCGGCGTTGCGGTTTGGGTGAGCTTCCCTAACTCGATGACTGCACCGATCAACGCGTCGATTTCGATAGCCCGGCCCGCCTCGACGTCTTGCAGCATCGACGTTTTGTGCTTACCCACCTTTTCCGCGCCGGCGATGCGCTTCTCCAGCGGAACGCGGAACTCGATACCCAACTTGTTCGCGATCGTCTGCGATTCGGTCATCATCATCGCGGCGAGGTTGCGCGTCAACGGAAACTGGCAAATGTCCACCAGCGTGGCATGCGTCAGCGCGCTGATCGGATTAAAGGTGAGGTTTCCCCACAGCTTTAGCCATATTTCCGAACGGATATTGGGCAAAACCGGCGACTTGAAGCCCGCTTTAATAAATGCCTCGGAGACTGTCTTGACGCGCGCGCTCTCGGAACCATCCAGCTCGCCTACCGGGAATCGGTCCCCTTCGATATGACGTATTACCCCCGGTCCGGCAATTTCAGACGCGGGATACACCACACAGCCGATAATGCGATCAACGTCGAGATTGGCGGCGATCGCCCCATTTGGATCGACCATCTCCACCCGCCGTCCTTCAAATTCGCCGCCATGCTTGTAAAAGTACCACCACGGTATGCCATTCTGTGTTGTTACGACCGCGGTGTTGGGCCCAAACAAGGCGCGTATATCCTTGGTCGCGGATTCGACCTGATGCGCCTTTACCGCGAGGATGACGATATCTTGTGCGCCGGCTTCCTTCATATTGCCGGTAACCTTGACATTTTTTACGGCATGCTCGGTGCCGTCATGCATAATTAGTTTAAGGCCCATTTTTCGAATCACATCCACCACCGACCCGCGTTCGATCAAAGTGACATCTTCTCCGGCCAAGGCAAATTTCACCCCCAGGTATCCGCCGATGGCGCCGGCGCCTACAATACATATTTTCATGTGTTTGGTTCCTCAAACGAAGTTATACATCGCACGGTCATTTTTGCAGGCGCGAATTACTTGAATTCGTTGCTCAATGTACCGATACCGTCGATAATGATCTCGATCTTGCTCCCGGGCTTCATCGAGCCTACACCCACGGAAGTGCCGCAAGCAATTACGTCCCCGGGATAAAGCGGCATATCCTGCGAGATGAGGCTCACCAGCCGCTGCGGCTGAAACACCATGTCGCTAACCGGATAGTTCTGTCTCTCCTGCCCGTTAAGAAAGGTTTTTACCGTCAGCTCGGCGGGGTTTAAACCCGTCGCGACGACCGGCCCGAATACGCCAAAGGTATCGAAGCTCTTGGCCCGGGTCCATTGCGCGAACGTAGGATCTTTATTAATCAGCTCCGCTGCGGTAACGTCATTAATACAGGTATAGCCAAATATATATTGGTCCGCGTCGGCTTCCGAAACAGCCTTGCAGAATTTACCAATCACCACACCCAGTTCGCCTTCAAATACGACCTTGCCGTTGTAAGACGGCGGCGACTTAATCGTCTGTCCACTGGCAACAAACGAATTAGGCGCTTTGAGAAAATAGAGCGGTTCGGGCGGAGTGGGCAAATTCAATTTAGCCGCCAAAGCATGAAAATTATTCCACAGCGCGACCATTTTCGTGGGTTGTGTCGGCGCGAGCAGCGTGACCGAATTTAGCGGCAGCGATTCCTTCGTCGCCTTCGGCTTGGCGAACATATCTCCCTCGTAAACAGTAATGGTTCCATTCTGTAAGGTACCGAAACGCGGTTTCCCCGCGTGCTCAAAACGAATCCAATGGTTCATAAGTATTCCTTAAAAGTGGTGTCTTAATTTTTTACAAAACTCAAGCGGGCACGCTCAGTCTTGATACAACGGTCCATCACCACGTCGATGCCCGCGGCACGAGTAAGTTACCTCTTGGTCTTCCATGCAGATCAAAATTCCCATTGTCAGAAAATATCATTTCTTGCTGACTAGGGCCAGAAATTTTATCCATATTCCACACCTTAACGATCGCGAAAAAATAGTACATCCGCTATTTTGACACGCTTGATACGTTCTAGATATTCTATCTGGATTGAACAATCACTCTGGAGACCTATCAGTCGAAATCAACGTGGATATCCGCACGATATCCAGTCACTCCAGAAGTAAACGAGGACAACTTATTTATGGAAAGATTTAAGGCATTTCGGGTCTACAATGACAACGGCAAAATCCAGGGCCGGGTTGAGGCGCTTGATCTGGACGCGCTTTCCCCCGGTGAAGTCGTTATCCGCTCCGGCTACTCCAGCGTGAACTACAAAGATGCCCTTGGTGCCACCGGTGCAGGCAAGATTCTGCGCCACTTCCCGATGGTCGCCGGCGTGGATGTCGCCGGCGTGGTGGTCTCCTCGAGCGACTCCCGCTTCAAGCCGGGGAGTGCCGTGCTGGTTACCGGCTGTGGCTTCGGCGAGGAACACGACGGCGGCTATGCGGAATACGCGCGCGTCCCGGCGGATTGGGTTGTGCCTCTACCTAAGGGGCTGACCTTGCGCGAGGCCATGTTACTTGGGACTGCCGGTTTCACCGCCGCCCTGTGCGTACATCGTATGGAGATCAATGGCCTCAAACCGGAAGACGGTCCGGTGGTAGTGACCGGCGCCACCGGCGGAGTGGGCAGCGTCGCTATCGATATACTTTCGCGCCTGGGTTATCACGTCGCTGCCGTTACCGGTAAAGAGTCGGAGCATGCTTACCTTAAAGAGCTGGGCGCATCCGAAATCTTAGACCGCAAAAAAATTGATTTCGGCTCGCGGCCGCTGGAAAAAGCCATCTGGGGTGGCGCGATAGATAATGTCGGCGGCGATATCCTGGCTTGGCTTACGCGCACGGTAAAGCCATGGGGCAGCATCGCTTCAGTCGGCCTGCCTGGGGGAATCGAGCTGCGTACTACGGTGATGCCTTTCATCTTACGCGGGATCAGTTTGTTGGGGATCAATTCCACCGGCTGTCCCATGCCACTGCGCCGCAAACTCTGGGAGCGCCTGGCGACGGACTTGCACCCGCGCCATCTTGATCGGATTGTTTCCCAAACAGTTACCCTCGAAGAGCTTCCGAATGTGTTCGATACTATTTTGAACGGCCGTATTCGCGGCCGGACCTTAGTCAAGATCCATGGAGACTAACTGATTATTTGTAATCCAAGGATGCTATAGGTCATTTTTGACGCAATCCATCCCGTCATGGGACGCATATTTATAGTTAGCTTTCTTTAACGAGGGAAAGAAATGTCCCGACATTTAGGAATGACAATGCTAATTGGCGCTCTTTCTCTGGTTGTATCGGCGGTGGCTGGCACCTGCTGCCGGCGGGTGGCTGAAGCTCAGCGTTAGGGGCCGCGAGCCGATGATCCGTCCGTTCGAGCCAAGAGATCTCCCGGCGGTTGCCAGCTTGGGTATCCACCTGTACTCGTTGCATCACGCCGCGCTTCCTAATATTTATGCAGCGCCCTCTGACTCAAGTCGTAATGTTGAGCTTTGGCGCAAGCGCTTTGCTGCCGAGCGAACCCGCGCTTGGGTCGCTGAAGAGAACTCTAGGGTCATTGGTTTTGTGTACGCCGCTGTCTGAGGGCAACACCTTTGCGGGTGTGCCCGTCCTCTTCTGCCGCGCCGGTACTGTGGTCGTTGAGCCTTCCATTCGACGCAGCGGTGTTGGCCGCGACCTCATGTCGGTGGTCGAGACTTGGGCCAAATCTGAGGGGTGCTCTGAAGTCCGTCTAAATGTCTATTCCTTTAGCGAAGCGGCGTTGTCCTTCTATGGCAAGCTTGGCTATGCTGCACTTTCCGACACGTTGTCCAAGCGTGTGTAGTAGGCCCATCAGTTTGGGGCCCGTAACAAGTTATTGCAGGGACCCAAGCAAGCGGCGCTTGATCGTGATCCATAGCTACATCCCATTCTACAACCACGCTCGGTTGCACTCCGGACTCGGCTATGTATCGCCCGTGAATTATGAGAATATGTTGTCGTGAAAAATACGTGTCTACTAAATCGGGGGAAGATCCCTTGCAGCGGTGGCGCTCACCGTTAAGCATGTGTTAGGTTGCGAAACTCTCGGTGGAGGGGAAACATGAAAGGTTTGAAAGGTGTTCTGAAAAGAAAAATTATCATCACGGCTATTTTCTGGTGTATACCGCTACTAACGTTCCCCGCTTCGCTATTTGTTCAACTGGGGCTGCCATCTCCCGAGCCGATCATGTTTGTGCGGCTGTTGGGTGCTGCTTACCTGGCTTTGGTCGTTGGTTATTACATGGGGCTGAAAGGGCTGGACTCCGGGGCAAATCCGGTTCCAGTGTTGTCAATGGGCATCGCCAGTAATGGATTAGCTTTTCTTATTCTCACATTTTTCGGAATCAACGGTAGTTGGTCTTCTTGGGGGACCGGCGCTCAAATTTTTATGTGGCTATCAGCAGCCGGTGCTTTGCTTATCACTGTTAACCTGCTTCGGTTCAGGATGAGAGTCAAGGTGATCTAACCCCGCGTTCAACCCGTACGCACAAAAACCGCACGCCAGTTAGCGTGATCGTTTATACAACCAAATGAATGAACCAGTAGCAATCTAATACCTCCCTGACCATCCGCAGTGTGTTCCGGTCCTCGCCTCGTGGGTATTCGAGTACTGGGGAAAGATGTATCGCCTGAAGTCTGTTGAAGAGCAGATCGAAAAGATATCGGAGAGACTCAATAAAAACCGGCTTCCTCTAGCGTTTGTGGCACTCATGGGATCTCAGCCTATAGGGACCGCCAGCTTGAAAATTCAGGAAATGACAACCCACAAACACTTTTATCATTGGCTTGGAACCGTCTATGTAGCCGGAAAACATCGAAAACAGGGAATCGGGGCCGCTCTAGTAGACCGGGCTGTAACGAAAGCCAAGGAGCTTGGTGCTGCATCCGTCGGGCGAGAGCCTCTAGGGGATGAAATCGTGGTTGGTGCGGCTTGCATCTTTGCCGTGCCTTGACTCAATCTACCGAACCGCCGTATACGTGACCCGTTCGTACGGTGGTGTGGGAGGAGAAGAGCCGTGAGGCTCCTCCCTATCCCAAATAAGGCTGTAGAAAAACCCGTTTTCAGCCTCTATAGTTTCAGAATTGATGGTGGTGATAATGTCCGCAGATCAATGAGTTATGACGCCGTGAAAAAATCGGTTTTTCCCAAATAGAAGCTTTTTCTACAGCCTCGTTAAGTGTCAAAAGAGAGTAATGATACAGGTAGTGTTACAGGAAGATCCGTCGGGTTGCGGCCTCGCGAGTGTGGCCATGGTAGCTGGCCGAACTTACGGCGAAGTAAAGAAGCTCGCGAATAGCATCGGCATCTACGCCGAGGATACGAAGCTTTACTCCGACACCGGTTATGTCAGGCGGCTTCTTAAAGAATACGGCATTCGGGCATCAAAAGAAGAAAAGCCATTTACGTCTTGGGAAGAAATTCCCAGTAAAGCCCTTCTCGCCATAAAATATCACATCGAAAACGGTCAGCCAATGTGGCATTGGGTCATCTTTGCGCGCGAAAATGGAAAATCAGTTGTTCTAGACCCGGCAAAATATTTGTCAAATAATACAAGAACTGATTTTGACCAAATGCAACCGAAGTGGTTTATTGAAATCTATGGCACATAATCATGCCTCCCAGCGGACGCGCAAAGACGACGCGCCACTGAAGGTACTCGTTAGAGCTCGCGATTAGCATGTACATACCAAAGGATTTTAAAGAGGACGATTCTGAGCGCCTGGCCGCGCTAATCCGGGATTACCCTTTCGGCATGCTTGTGACTATTCATGACGGATTGCCATTCGTAAGCCACATTCCTTTTCTGTACGAACGGAACAGTGGCAACAAGGGTAAGCTTGTCGGCCACGTTGCCAGAGCCAATCCACAGTGGCACGATTTGGCAGCGGCGCAAACCGTCTTGGCGGTTTTTCATGGTCCTCACGCCTACGTTTCGCCCGGCTGGTACGCGTCGCCCGGTGTTCCGACCTGGAACTACGCGGTCGTACACATTTACGGCAAGCCTCGCCTGATTGAAGATGAGAGTTCACTTGAGAAGCTGGTTGAGCGCTTCACGGCCGTTTTTGAATCGAATCGGGCGGAACCTTAGGAGCCGAATCTAGCCGGTGAGCGCCGCGCAAAACTACTCGGCATGATAGTTGGATTCGAAATTGAGGTGCAGGAGATTCAGGGCAAGTTTAAGCTGAATCAGAATCGGCCGGCCGAAGATCAGCGGCGCGTGGTTGCGCAGTTGGCCGAGTCGGGCTTGCCTTTGGCTATCGAAGTTTCAAGGCTTATGAAGTCAAACACTAAAGAGTAAATTCTAACGACCGGCGCAAGCCGAACGCGCAAAAGCGGCGCGCGGCTCACGTTTATCTTCAAAGATGTAGATGATTACCAGCGAGGCGACGGTGGCAACGCGAGAATACGTTTTTGACAATACCCACGATCAGGCGGAATTGGCGAGACTAAGAGCTATAGAGGCCGTGTTCGATCCGCCAACGAAAGCCAGACTAGAATTAACCAGCCTGTCGAACGGATGGCGCTGCCTTGAAGTTGGCCCGGGAGCGGGCTCTATTATGTATTGGCTTGCGGAAAAAGTCGGTGTTCAGGGACAAATTGTTGCCGTCGATATGAATCCGAGGTTCCTGCAAGTAAAGGATTCATCCAATATTGATGTGCTGAAGGCCGATATACGGGAAGTAGATCTAGGACAGGATCGGTTTGATCTGATTCACGGACGTTATGTGCTACTCCATATCCCTGATTATAAGTCTGTTCTGGAAAAATGCAGGAGGATGCTCAAGCCCGGTGGTTGGCTCGTATTCGAAGAGCCGAATTTCTCCGCGGCGCGCCCCGTACATGGTCATGAAAGCGCTTGTCGATCTGTTGAGAGAGTAAATAGCGCAATACGTCAGATGTACACAAGAATGGGGATTGACCATGCAATGGGTTTGAGTTTGCCGGCTACGCTGCAGGATTTGGGGTTCGACGACTTTCGGGCCGACAACGATGCACCCTTGGTACGGGGTGGTTCAGGTATCGCCAGGATGATGAGAATGTCTGCCGAGCAATTGCGGGATAAATACATAGCGACGGGGATGGCTACGCCGGAAGATGTGGATGCGTATTGCCAGTTTGCCGAAAACCGGGAAACCTGGGCTATTTATTACGCCACTATCGGTGTGGTGGCGCGATCATCTGGCAAGGCCGCTGCAAGCCGGCGCTGAAAAGCAGTGCGGCTGAGCGCCACGTTAGGCAATGAACCTTTCCGAACGAGCTACGTGGCTCACCATCATTGCAGTCGAACTGGTGTACACAACCTCATTAAATCCTGCCCCAAAACCTCCCGCGCGACTTCCGGCAAGGCGGACGCCATAGACAAAGTGGCATCGAGCTCCAAAAAGCGTTAGGCTTCAGGCCGGAGGGCTTCGGCACGGGAATAATCTATCGACGCCTGCTGTTTGCAGATTTCCAATCATAAGGAGGGTCTCATGACAAGCAATAAGTGGATGGTTTTGGCGGCAACTCTGGCAAGCGTGCCATACGTGGCAAATGCGCAGACGCTTGTGACCGAGCGTAATATTTCGTTTAACGCCGCGAACGAGGCGGCTACGGCGGCCTTGGCGCAATGCCGCAAGGACGGTTACCACGTAACGGTGACGGTGCTGGACCGCTCCGCCCGCACCAAGGTCGTGCTGCACGACGACGGGGCGAGTCCTCACACCATCGAACACAGCCTGCGCAAGGCGTACACGTCCCTCACGTACCGCTCGCCCTCGGGCGAGTACGGCAAGCGCGCGACTTCTAACCCTACCGGCGTTGGCGCTCTGCACCTCGACAAAATCGCCACGGCCGAGGGTGCGCTGCCGATTTTCGCCGGTAAAGAGGGTAAAGAACTGGTCGGGTCGATCGGCGTTTCCGGCTCACCCGGCGGCGACAAGGACACGGTGTGCTCGCAAGCCGGCATCGACCGCATTGCGAAAGGGCTCGCCGGCGGCTGATAAAGTTTTGGACGGGGCCGGCTCGGGTTATGCCGGCTGGGCGCCTCTGGCTTGGGCCCATGTGGCCCGGCGACGCAAACCTCCCCCTGCTTCGACGGTTGCCTCGCAAACGCGGTTTCGGAATCGACACGAAAGTCTGTCCCAACTGCGGCCACGCTTTTCACCCAGGCCGGTTTCTCCGCCCGCCAGACCCAAAAGCCGCGTTCGTTCCGCGACAACGTGAGTTTTCTGCGGCTGGACACAAGAAAATACCGTTTATTTTTCTTACCTTCCGAACCCGGTGATCGACGCGGATTGTCAACAGCGGTATCTACCCATAGAGAGAGCATATGACAGGATTCATCAGACGCGTGGTCACGGGCCACGACAAGAGCGGCAAAGCGATCGTCATTTCGGATGGTCTCGCGCCGGCAGTTAAAACCAATCCGCTGCGCCCCGGTTATAGGTCCACCGATATCTGGGAAACGAACGCCGTGCCTGCGCCCATAACAATAGACGAACCCGATCCGACGCTCGGGCCGCGCACGATCCACCCGGTGCCGCAGGGGACGGTGATACGCATCGCCGAGCTCGCGCCGGAATCCGAAGAGATCCGCAATCTATCTCCGGAAAAAGCGCGCGAGGTGTTCAAAGCGAGGGGCAATGAAGCCGCTTCGACCTTCGGGCGTGGTGGTCGCCATCCGATGATGCATCGGACCGAAACGATCGACTATGCCGTGGTCCTGGACGGCGAAATCACTCTGTTGCTCGACGATGTCGACGTGCAACTTAAAATGGGGGACGTCGTGATCCAGCGCGGCACCAATCACGCCTGGAGCAATCGCTCGGGCAAGCCGTGCCGCATGCTGTACATACTCATCGACGGCCGCTTCGATCCCGAACTGGCGGCGTTGCTCAAAACCGGCTCCGGCGAGTAACCGCTCGCCCTGCTGCGCCGGCCCCGCGGATGGCTTCGCGGCCGCGATCCGAGCAAATGATCAGATTTGCTGAGGTAGGTCGCTGGTCGGTTAACATCAGATGAACCCGTCATGTTGACAGCGCAAAGTAGAGGCGCGTATATTTTTTCAACGCCTAACTAAGACGTAGGGGGGGAGTCTAGTGAATTTGTTTGGCTGGTTGCCCAAAATCGCCGATTCACCGCGATTACCTGCCAGCCACCAAAATCGTGGAATTCCACGCCAATGCCCGCATCCGGTCGCGCCACCTCCGCAAAATCACCATAACAAACCGGTGAACAGCCTGTTATTTTCGAGGAGATGGATGGTCTGGAAGTTTTCGCTGCGTTCGCAGCCAACGGCACCCAGCCGTGCCCGATCAACGTAGATCAAAGATGAGGAGGAATAAATGACAATCGACCGCAGACAATTCCTGATGATGGCCTTAGCCGCCGGCGGCGCGCTGGCGGCGGGCCGGGTAGTAAGCCAGACGCCGGCGCCAAAGCGGCGCTACAACGTCCCGGTAATCGATACTCATGCGCACTATTACCCGGAAGAATGGGTGCGCCTGATCGAGCGCGAAGGGGCGGCCAACGGCGCGAAAATAGGGCAGAACGAGCGCGGCGCGGTGACATTTTCGGTGCCGGGAATGGATGCGTCTTTCACCCCGCCTTATATGGATCTCGGCATCCGGCTGAAAACGATGGATACCCAGGGCGTCGACATGCACGCGCTCTCGCTTACCAGTCCGATGGTCTACTGGGCGCCACCGGCGTTCGCGCTCAAGCTCTCGCAGATCTTCAATGACGCCTGCTCGGCCGCGCATCTCAAGTATCCGAAGCGCCTTGTCGGTATGGCGATGTTGCCGATGCAGGCGCCGGACCTCGCCTTGCAGGAGTTGGAGCGCGCGGCCAAGCTGCCGGGCATGCGCGGCCTCTATCTCGGGACCCACGTCAACGGCAAAAACCTTGACGAGAAGGCGTATTTCCCGATCTACGCCAAATGCGAGGAGCTCGGCTGGCCGATCTTCCTGCATCCGATCGACCCGGTCGGCGCCGAGCGCATGCGCAAGTTCTATTTGCGCAACCTCCTCGGCAACCCCTATGACACCGGCATCGCCGCCGCCTCGCTCGTGTTCGGCGGCGTGATGGACAGTTTCCCGAAACTCGATGTCATGTTGCCGCACGCCGGCGGCACTTTCCCCGGGCTGATCGGGCGGCTGGATCACGGCGCCACGGTACGCGCCGAGAACAAGCACATGAAACAAGTGCCCTCAACCTATCTGCGACGCTTCCACTACGACACCATTGGACACAACAGCATGATTCTCATGAACGTGATCCACCAGGTCGGCGCCGACCGCGTCGTGCTCGGCAGCGACTATACCTTCGACATGGGTTATGAACGGCCGGTCGAGGTGGTCGAAAATCTCACCGAGCTTTCGGCGCGGGACCGCGAGCTGATCCTCGGCGGCAATGCGGCGCGCCTGTTGAAAGTTTGACGACCGCGTCAGGTCGGTCCGGCCGATCTTGACACGATGAGAAAAACGCAGCGGTCAGGAGTGGTGCCGCGGTAACGAACGCATACCCGCACTTCCGGGGAGGCTACTTGAACGCGAACGCGTCATGGAATTCGGTGTCGACACACCGGTGCCGGCCTTGCAATCCCGGCTGATTTTTTGCTCGGGTCTAAGGACTTAGCCGCAACGCGCGATGCCGTCATTTTTGGCGGTTTGCGCGAAATTTCGCCTGCCGCTAATATGTCCGGACATTTGATAGAGGCTCCTATGTCACACATTACCTCCGTCGCCGTGTGCGTCGCTCGCGTTCCGCTCGACCGTGTCACCTCGTTCGCGACGCGCACGGTTGCTGCGCGCGACTACTGCCTGGTCAAGGTGCGCTCTTCGGAGGGTTTTGAGGGCATCGGCTTTTGCTACGTCGGCAGCGCGGGAGGCATGGTCGCGGCCGATGCCGTATCCGAGCTATTGGCGCCAAAGCTCATTGGCCAGGAGTCGACGCGCGTCGAGGGTTTGTGGCAGGAGATGTATCAGGAGACCCTGCTGCAAGGCCGGGCGGGCAGCGTCATGCGCGCCATCAGCGTCCTGGACATCGCGTTGTGGGACTTGAACGCCCGCGCGGTCGGATTGCCGCTGCACCGCTACCTCGGCTGCCGCACCCTGGAAGCGGTGCCGGCGTACGCGAGCGGCGGTTACTACCTTGAAGGCAAAACGCCGGCCAAGCTGGGGGAGGAGGTGGCAGAATATGTGCGCGCCGGCTTCAAGGCGGTGAAGATCAAGGTCGGGCGCCTGTCACCGGCGGAAGAGGAGACGCGTGTGCGCGCGGCGCGTGAAGCCATCGGGCCGGACATCGAGCTTATGCTCGATGCGAACAACGCCTGGTCGGATTTGCCGACCGCGCTCGCCTATTGCGCGCGCTTCGAGCCGCACAACCCCTACTGGATCGAGGAGCCGTTCGGGCCGGACGACATCGACAACCACGCCAAGCTCGCACAGCGAACATCGATCATCGTCGCCACCGGCGAGATTGAGGTCGGCCGCTGGCGCTTCAAGGAGTTGCTCGACAAACAGGGCGCCGAGATCCTGCAGACGGATGCCGCGGTGTGCGGCGGCATCTCGGAGTGGCGGCGTATTGCCCACATGGCCGACGCCTACGGCGTGACAGTGAGCCCGCACTGGTTCCACGATCTGCATGCACCGCTCGTCGCCGCAACATCGAATGCGCGCTACGTCGAGTTCTTTCCCGACGATCAGGTGCTGAACTTCCGCAAACTCATCAATCGGCAGCTGGAAGCGCGCAACGGCGATCTGCTGCTGCATCAGGAGCCGGGGCTCGGCTTCGAGTTCGACGAGCGCGCGGTCTCGCGCTACGCGTTGACGCCTAACCGCCCATGGACGGAATGCAAGTAGGATGGGCCGGGAAATCCAGACTGTCCTGATTTGCGGCTACGGCGTCATGGGCCAGGGTGTGGCCAGGACGTTCGCCGCCGCCGGCTTTCGCACGTTGATCTACAGCCGGCGGGCGGCATCGCTCGCCGATTTGCCGCCGGGATCGATGGCAGTCGACCGGTTGCCGGTGGCAGCGCCTGATCTGGCGATCGAGTTCGCGCTAGAGGAAGTGGCGGTCAAGCAGGCGGTGTATCGGCAGCTTGAGGCGGCCTATCCGAACGACGCAGTCATCATCGCAACCGGCACTTCGGGGCTCGATCTGGTCGAGCTGGCGCAGCCGCTTGCCCGCCCGGAGCGCTTCGTCGGCCTGCATTACTTCATGCCGGCCGATACCAGCCCGGTGGTGGAAGTGATGGCGGGTCCGCGCGCGAGCGCCGCGCTCGTCGACCGCGTTGCCGATGCGGTGGCAAGGACCGGCAAGGACCCGGTGCGGCTGTACAAGCCGACGATAGGCTTCCTGGTGAATCGGTTGCAGCACGCGATCCTGCACGAGGCCTACTACCTCATGCAGGCAGGCGTGGCCGGCGCCGCCGATATCGATCACGCCGCCCGCAGGCTGCTGGCGCCGCGCATGTGTCTCAACGGGCTTATCCAGCAAAAGGACATCAGCGGACTGAAGGTTCACGCCGCCGCGCAACGCTCTATCGTCCCCGCCCTGTTCCACAACGGCGTTCCGAGCCCGCTGCTGCAGGCCATGGTGGCGCGCGGCGAGACCGGGCTTGCCGCGGGCAAAGGCTTCTACGACTGGAGCGGCCGCGAAGTGGAGCAGGAGCGCGCGCGCTCCTCCCGCGAGCTTGCCGCGCTGCTTGCGTTTCTCGAGAAACTGAATCGTGACACTGAGGCGGGAACAGCGCCGCCGGCACGCGATTCTCTGGCCATCCTGAAGCGATGAAAATCGTATCGCTAGCTGTTATTGAACCATTGTCGTGAGCGAGTCCTTTACGCCGGTACCGTTCGAACGCTTGCGCGCGTTCATCTTTGCCGCCTTCGAGCGGCTTGGCTTGCCCGCCGATGACGCCCTCACTATCGCTACGCTGATGGCCGAAGCCGACTTGCAGGGTTCGGAGGGCCACGGCGTCATCCGGTTGCCGCCCTACGCGCAGCGCATCAAGGCCGGTGGCGTCAATCCGCGTCCCGATATCCGCGTGGTGCAGGAGCGCCCAGGCATGGCGCTCATTCATGGCGACAACGGCATGGGGCATCTCGTGATGGCGCGCGCCGCGAGGTTGGCGATCGAGAAGGCGCGCGTGACGGGCGTCGCGTGGGTCGGCTCGCAGTGGAGCAATCACGCGGGGCCGGCGTCGCTGTACGCGCGCATGCCGCTCGCGCACGACATGATCGGCCTGTACTTTGCGGTCGGGAACGCCAATCACCTGCCACCGTGGGGCGGCCTCGACATGCTGCTGTCGACTAATCCCATCGCCGCCGCCATTCCCGCCGGAAAAGAAGCGCCGATCGTGCTGGACATGGCGACGACGGTGGCCGCCTTCGGCAAGGTCAAGGCCAAGGCGCAGCGCGGCGAGATGATGCCCGAGGGTTGGATGATCGACCGCGAAGGACGTCCGCTCACCGACCCCAGGCGCGCGCAAGAAGGTTTCCTGCTGCCCATCGGCGGCTATAAAGGCTACGGCCTCGCGCTCATCGTTGGTTTGCTCGCCGGGACGCTGAACGGCGCCGCCATGGGCAAGGACGTCATAGACTTCAACCACGACCAAACCACCGCCACCAACACCGGGCAGGCAATCGTCGCGATCGACATTGCCGCGTTCGGCGATGTCGAGGCGTTCAAAGAGAATGTCGATGCGCTCGTGCGCGATCTGCGCGCCAGCCGCCGTATGCCGGGGGTGGAGCGCATCTGGCTGCCCGGGGAGCAGAGCCATGCGAAGCGCATCGCGCATGCGCGCGACGGCATTCCGCTCGCGCCGGCGCTGCTGCGCAACCTGGACCAGCTTGCCGGGGAGCTTGGCATCGCCAAGCTCACATAATCACAAAGAGGAGGTCTTATGCCGTTCGCTCATCGTTTCGTTTTCGCAATCGTGCTCGCCGCGTCCTCGTTCGCGGCGGCCGCGCAGTCCGGCTATCCGAACAAGCCGGTCCGAATGATCGTCCCTCTCGCCGCCGGGAGCGCCGTGGACAATGCGGCGCGGATCGTGACCCAGCGCATGTCGATCAATATGGGCCAGCAGATCGTCATTGAGAACCAGCCCGGCGCCGCGGGCCTGATCGGCGCCGAGCGCGTTGCCAAGGCGGCGCCGGACGGCTATACCATCGGCGGCTTCAACGACAGCATTATGACCATGGTGCCGAACCTCCATGCGAAGATGCCGTGGGATATCCTCAAGGACTTCGAGCCGGTCTCGCTGGTCGCAACCGTGGAGTGGGGGCTGGTCGCCGGCAACGGTGCGCCATTCAAGAGCGCGGCCGAGCTCATAGCGGCGGCCAAGGCAAACCCGGGCAAGATCGATTACGGCTCCGGAGGCAACGGCAGTCCGCAGCACATCGCCATGGCACTGTTCGCTTCGACCGCGGGTGTATCGCTCACGCACGTGCCCTATAAGGGCGCGACCCAGGCGGCGATGGGTGTTGCCGCGGGGGAAGTGCCGGTGGCATTCCAGGGGCTGTCGACCGTAACCGCGCTCGTTCGCGGCGGCAAGATGAAGCTGCTGGGGGTCACGACGCGCACCCGCCTGGCGCAATTCCCTGACGCGCCCACGGTATCGGAGTCCGGCTTGCCGGGCTTCGAGTTCAACTCGTGGTTCACGATCATGGCGCCGGCGGGAACGCCGAAACAGATCATCGCGCGCCTGAACGCGGAGGTCCTGAAAGCACTGGTGGATCCGGACGTGCGCCAAAAGCTGAACGCGCAAGGCCTCACCATACGCGGCTCGTCTTCCGAGGAACTCGGTGTCGCCACGCGCGCGCAGTTGGCGAAGTATGCGCGGCTGATCAAAGAAGCCGGCGTCACCAGCGAATGACGCGACCGGGACCGCGCCATCTTGACCGCATTGCTGCACGTAGCGGGTGAACATTCGCTATTGCACTCTACGCGGGCTGCAACTGGGCCGACCCTCCCGTTCGGCCCGCACTCGCGCAAGCGTCCAAACTGTCTCGAAATCAGCCACGTCGGGCCGATGCATGGCCCGAAGACTCCCCGCAAAACCGCAATTTTCACCAAACACTCGTGCGATTGATTGCGATTGACTACTCGCCGGCTCAGCGATAGATTGATGGTTGGCGAAAAGGGGCGTTTAAAATCCCTATTCGCCCAGACGCAGTGGCTGATGATCTCAGAAGGAAACCGATGGCGGTAATAAGCGGGCGTGGGCAGGTGGTTCATGCATCCAGTAAATCACCCGGACCTTAACTTGACAATACCACGCCTGCGCACTTGACTTGCTGCACTTGGCGACGGCATGATTGGCTGCAACGCCCGTTGCGAAGCGCCCGGGAGCGCCGATCCGACTGCCGAACGCGCGCCAGCCACCCGGATTGAGCGCAACCGAGTGCGCGGCGTACCGATCAGGCGTCGCTACAAGGCTTCAGTTGCAGGGGAGCCGGCAACGGGCGAATTGATTTTCCTATCACTCGGGGGAGGAGGGCGCAATGAGAACGATCGTTGTCGCGACATTACTGGGCATGGCCGTGCCGGCGGCGGCACTGGCGCAAAGCGACGCCGATTTGCGCAATGCCGCAACGGATCCGAGCGCGGTCCTTACCTACGGCATGAGCTATGGCCAGCAGCGCTTCAGCCCGCTCACCCGGATCAACCGCCAGACCGTCAAGCGGCTGGTGCCCGCCTGGACCTACAGCATGGCCGCCAATTACGGCGAGGAGTCGCAGCCGCTGCTGAAGGACGGCGTGATCTACGTTACCAGCCACGACAAGACCGTCGCGCTCGATGCGCTCACCGGAAAGGAAATCTGGAAGACGATGGTCGAATACGCGCCGGAAACGACGCGCGTCGTCTGCTGCGGCATCGTCAACCGCGGCACCGCACTCTATCAGGGCAAGGTGTTCCGCACGACGCTCGATGCGCGCGTCGTCGCGCTCGACCAGAAGACCGGCAAAGAGGTATGGAGCGTGAAGTCAGGCGACGCGAAGGACGGCCTCGCCATGACCGGAGCGCCGATCGTCGCCAACGGCGTGCTCATCAACGGCGTCGCGGGCGCCGAGTTCGGCATCCGCGGCTATCTCGAAGGCTACGATCCCGAAACCGGCAAGCGGTTGTGGCGGCACTACACCGTGCCGCGGCCGGGTGAGCCGGGCGCCGGGACCTGGCCCGACAACGCGGCCAATGCAAGCGGCGGCAGCACCTGGACGACCGGCTCCTACGACCCGGAGCTCGATCTCGTCTTCTGGGGCATCGGCAATCCCGCGCCCTGGAATCCGCTCCTGCGCAAGGGCGACGATCTCTACACCAACTCGATCATCGCCTTGCGGCCCAAGACTGGCGAGTTCGTCTGGTATTACCAGATGTCGCCGAACGACCCCTTCGATCATGACGGCGTGAATCCGCTCATCCAGGCCGAGCTCAATGTCGGCGGCAAGCCGACCAAGGTCGTCATGCAGGCCGGGCGCAACGGATTTTTCTACGTGCTGGAGCGCGCCACCGGCAGGCTCATCGCCGCCAACAAGTACGTCAAAGTCACCTGGGCCGATCACATCGACATGAAAACCGGCCGCCCCGTGTGGAGCGACGACACCAAGGCCGTGATCAACGGCACGGCCAAGGGAACCTTCTACCCCAACATCTCCGGCGGCACCAACTGGTTTCCGCCTTCCTTCAGCCCGCTCACCGGCCTGGCCTACGTCAATACTCTCGCTATAGGCATGACCTACCAGCCGCGGCCGATCTCCGAGATCAGGGACCTCAAGCCCGGCCAGCCCCATTACGGAGTGGACCGCACGAACCTCTTTCCCGATCCCGAACCGCGCGGCTATCTGAAGGCGATCGATCCGCTCACCGGCAAGAGCAAGTGGGAAACCGCATTCAAGAGCCCGAACTGGTCGGGGACCCTGGTGACCGCAGGCGGGCTCGTCTTCACCGGAGAGCTCACCGGCGAGTTCATCGCCGTGGACGTCGATACCGGAAAAATTCTCTGGCAGTTCCAGACGCCCTCGGGGATCATCGGCCAGCCGATCACCTGGGAACGCGACGGCAAGCAGTACGTCACCGTCGCCAGCGGCACCGGCGGAGTCTATGTCCTCAAGACGCCCGACCCGAATCTGACCCACACGCCCGCGGGCGGATCGCTCTGGACCTTCAAGCTGTTCGAGGAATAGCGCGTTCGGGCAACGATGTGGCGTCGTTTTCTCTTCGCAGCAATGGTTTCTTTTTCTCTCGGCCGCGCCGCGGCGGCCGATGACGGCAAGGCGGATGCCGGCAGGCGCGTCTACGGGAATTACTGCGCCAATTGCCACGGCGAAGACCTGCAGAACAATTCGAGCGTGAGCTTCGACCTGCGCCGGCTGCGCGAGGGCGAGAGAGCTCGCTTTATCAACGCCGTGCTCAACGGCAAGAAGGCCATGCCGTCCTGGAAGGGCGTGCTCGACGACGACAAGATCGAAGAGCTCTGGGCCTATATCCGCGCGAACGCGTATCCCTGACATACCGCGCGGGAAACGAAGGCTGTGCCCACGGTATCGGAGTCCGGCTTGCCGGGCTTCGAGTTCAACTCGTGGTTCACGATCATGGCGCCGGCGGGAACGCCGAAACAGATCATCGCGCGGCTGAACGCGGAGGTCGTGAAAGCACTGGCGGATCCGGACGTGCGCCAAAAGCTGAACGCGCAAGGCCTCACCATACGCGGCTCGTCTTCCGAGGAACTCGGTGTCGCCACGCGCGCGCAGTTGGCGAAGTATGCGCGGCTGATCAAGGAAGCCGGCGTCACCAGCGAATGACGCGACCGGGACCGCGCCATCTTGACCGCATTGCTGCACGTAGCGGGTGAACATTCGGTGCAATACGCTGCGCTATTACACCCTACGCGGGTTGCAACTGGGCCGACCCTCCCGCTTGGCCCGCACTCGCGCAAGCGTCCAAACTGTCGCGAAATCAGCCACGTCGGGCCGATGCATGGCCCGAAGACTCCCCGCAAAACCGCAATTTTCACCAAAACACGCGTGCGATTGATTGCGATTGACTACTCGCGGGCTCAGCGATAGATTGATGGTTGGCGAAAAGGGGCGTTTAATTTCCCTATTCGCAAGAAGGGTCAAAAATGCGATCCTTTGAGCCACCAAAGCGGTTCGAATCCTAAGAGGGCTAATGGCACCTTCACACTCTAGTGGCGTATAAGTATAATGAGTGCGTTGATTTAATATTAATGAAATGAACAGGCATATATTATGAAAAAATTCTTAGCGATATATCTGGGATCCGCAGAAGCGCTCGCACGGTGGAAGGCGATCGATGAGCAGAAAAGGAAGGAGCGGGAGAAGGCTGGCATGGACGGGTGGATGAAATGGGCGAGGGAAAATGAAAAATCTATCGTCGATCAAGGCACTCCGCTCGGCAAGACCAAGCGCATAAACGCAGAGGGTATCTCGGACATCAAAAATGAGATCGCGGCGTATACCGTCGTTCAGGCCGAATCGCACGAAGCTGCCGCAAAATTATTCGTAAATCATCCGCATTTTATGATCTTCCCAGGCGACTCAATCGAGATTATGGAATGTCTGCCGATACCGGGGATGTAAAGCTCACCAGTTGAGATAAGTTATCGCACTCGACCGGTTCTGCAACTGGGCCGACCCTCCCGCTCGGCCCACACTCGCGCAAGCGTCCAAACTGTCTCGAAATCAGCCACCTCGGGCCGATGCAGGGCCCGAAGACTCCCCGCAAAACCGCAATTTTCACCAAACACTCGTGCGATTGATTGCGATTGACTACTCGCCGGCTCAGCGATAGATTGATGGCTGGCGAACAGGGGCGTTTAATTTCCCTATTCGCCAGCTCAAGCCGTCAATCATCATTCCACGGGGGAGATCCGCACATGCCGTATTCCATCGTCAGGTCCGCCAGCCGCCGGCAGTTCCTGAAATTCCTGTCCGGCAGTCCCTTGCTCGCTTGCCCCGGCTTCGCGGCCTGGGCGGCCGAGACTCCGTCGAAATTTCCGGACCCCATCATGTGGGCACCGTTCAACCCACAGGAGCTCATCGCGAGCCCCAAGGACGCGATCAACGTGTTCGATTTCGAGCCCGTCGCGCGCAAGAACATTCCCCCCGCCCACTTCGGCTATATGGCGGCGGGCATCGACGATGAAGTCACGCTGCGCGCGAACCGCGAGGGTTTCCTGAAGTTCCAGCTCAGGCCGCGCCGGCTCGTCGATGTCAGCAAGGTCGACATGAGCACGACGATCCTCGGCGTGAAATACGACACCCCGATCATTGTCGCGCCGATTGGCGGCCAGAAGTCCTTCCACCCGGAGGGCGAAATC
>DATGVQ010000062.1:0-10356 GCA_035300145.1 Acidiferrobacterales bacterium
GAGAAAGCCAAATGCTGCGTCAAGTTTCCTGTGCCGGCGCCTAGCTCCAAAATCTTGCCATGTAAATGTCGGCCGATCTCATGAGCTGAAAGCTGAGTGTATTTGTTTGCACGAGAGAGAAGCCTGAGGGTTTCTCGTCCCACAAAATCCTGATCCATATTCTTATCTCGAATTTGAGTTTCGATTTGACCTTATATGGGATGCTGTGGTTCGGACTTATCCACAGACGATCGGCTTTTTATCGCGATTGCCGAATTAATCGCTAAACTAGAGGATAGCAGAAGTTGAATTTAAGGGGGGAAGATGGCAAAGAGGATGTTGGTCACTGGCGGCGGCGGTTTCCTGGGCTCGCATTTGTGCGCGCGGCTGCTGGAACAAGAGTGTGAAGTGCTGTGTCTGGATAATTTTTTTACCGGGAGCAAGGAAAATTTATTGCCATTTCTTAATGATCCCCACTTTGAATTGGTCCGCCATGACGTCTGCTTTCCGATGTACCTCGAAGTCGACGAAATATTTAATCTCGCCTGCCCCGCCAGCCCCATTCACTACCAGCACGACCCCATCCAGACAACCAAGACGAATGTGATGGGTGCGATCAATATGCTGGGCCTCGCGAAACGTTTAAAAATCAGAATACTGCAAGCCTCCACCAGTGAGGTTTATGGTGACCCCTCCGTGCATCCGCAGACCGAGGATTATCCCGGAAATGTAAACTGCACAGGCCCGCGCTCCTGTTACGACGAAGGCAAGCGCTGTGCCGAGACGCTGTTTTTTGATTACCACCGCCAGCTTGGGTTGGATATAAGGGTAGCACGTATATTCAACACCTACGGCCCAAATATGAATCTCGGCGATGGCCGCGTGATCAGCAATTTCATTGTCCAGGCCCTGCGGAGTCAAGACATTGCGATTTATGGCGAGGGGCGACAAACGCGGTCCTTTTGTTATGTCGATGATTTAATAGAGGGCCTTTTGCGCTTGATGGCGACGGAGAAGATCCATGTTCCGGTCAATCTGGGTAACCCTATCGAAATTACCATTAAACAGTTAGCGGAGCGCATCATCGCCATTATCGGCAGCCGCTCCCGCATTGTATATAAACCGCTGCCGCAAGACGACCCAATGCAACGATGTCCGGACATAGGCAGGGCGGAAAATCTTCTTGGATGGAGGCCTACAGTCGGTCTTGATGAGGGGCTTGCTCGTACCATTCATTACTTCGAACAAAAATTGAAGGCGGCGCCGTGAGTACAGTTTATTGGAATAGATATATCCGCGATAACATTCTTGCGCGGTACTTCGCTGTCGGCGCAAGCGCGGCGTGCACCGACATAAGCCTCTTCTTTGTATTTGCAAAGCTGATGGGTTTTAACTATCTATGGGTTGCTGCCTTCAGTTTTTTGGTCGGCACATTGGTTAACTATGCACTAAGCATACGTTTTGTTTTCGATAGCGGAAAAAAATATAACAGGCGTACCGAGCTTGTACTCGTCTACCTTATCAGTCTAACCGGACTTTTATTGCATCAAGTTGCATTACTTTTCTTCGTTGAAAGCCTTCTCTTTGGTCTTCTGACGGCAAAGTTCATGGCTACCGGGCTGGTGTTTTCGTGGAATTATTTGATGCGCAGGTCTTTTGTGTTCGCTAGGTAATTAAAAATGGCCTATAAATTATCCGTCGTCATACCTTGCTATAACGAAAAAGCGACAATCGGCGCAATATTGGACGCAGTGAGGCGCGCGCCCATACCGAACATAGAGATCATCGTCGTCAACGACGCCTCTATCGACGGCAGTCGCCCGCTTCTGGATGGACCGTTGCGCGACAAGATGGACGTATTGATTCATCATGAAGTAAATCAGGGTAAAGGGGCCGCTCTGCGCTCCGGTATTCAGCATGCGACCGGCGACTTTGTGATTATTCAAGACGCGGACCTTGAGTACGATCCGCAAGATTATCCGAAGGTCTTAAAGCCGCTTCTCGACAGCAAGGCTGATGTTGTGTTCGGGAGCCGCTTCATCAGCAGCGAGTCGCACCGCGTACTTTATTATTGGCACGCCGTTGGCAATAAGCTCTTGACGATGTTGTGCAATATGTTCAGCGATCTCAACCTAAGCGACGTGGAAACCTGTTATAAAGTATTCCGCCGTGAACTTATACAGGGAATCACCATACAAGAAAACCGGTTCGGATTTGAACCGGAGATTACACTGAAGATCGCGCGCATCCCCTCGGTTCGAGTCTATGAGGTGGGTATTTCCTATTCGGGCAGAACTTACCAGGAAGGAAAAAAAATCGGCTGGAAGGACGGCCTGCGCGCGATGTACTGTATTTTAAAATATGGAGTGCTTCGACTTGGCTAATACGCGATTTTTTCTACCAGCTGCCCGGCCGCTATCGATATATCTCCTTGGTTTCTTAGCTATAGCGTCTGCTTATTATGTTTGGACCTGGAGCGATATTCTCGGAGATTTTGGCGGAGACAACGCAATTTATCTTCTCTCCGCGCAATACTTGTCTCCGTTCTCGCCCCACTCTCAAGTGGCAGAATACTTCTTTCGCCAGAGCCCCTATCCGCCTTTATTTCCGCTAGCCCTCGCCTTAACCGGTGGCGGGCAAAGCTTGCTGATCGCTCACCTTGTGACTGCCACTTTTCTCTTGCTGGCCCTTCCCGTGGTTTTCTTTTGGATGATCTTCGAGGGTCTCGATCGCCCGCACGCGTTTTTTGCCGCATTGATATTTGCGCTGCTTCCCGGGACTTATATACAGGCACTTTTTACCCATAGCGAAAATCTATATCTTCTTTTCAGTCTCTTGAGTTTACTGCTGGTCTCCCTGGCAGACGCGCGGAACGAGCAAAAATGGCTGTGGCCGGCAGCGTTATGCGTGGCAGCGGCGAGTTTAACGCGCGGCGCCGGCATTAGTCTTATCGCTGCCTTTATCGGCTATATGTGGCTGCGCCGGTCTCCAGGTAAATGGCGGTTGTCGGCTACCGCATTAGCGCCGGCGCTCATATGGCAGTGGTTGGGCCAGCATACTGCGCCTGGCTATTTTTCCATATTTGCCGAACGATATAAGGCAGGATGGGTGGTGGTATGGGATCATCTAAATGCCGACGGCCATGCTATGTGGTATGGATGGCTTGCTAATTTTATAACCGGCAACAGGGGCGTGCTGGTAGTTGGAATACTAGGCGCGATATGTCTTGCCGGGCTCGTTGCCCGCCTGATTGCTCGCAAGTTTGATGGCTTATATTCTCTTTTTTATCTGTTACTTGTCCTAATCTGGCCTTTCCCTGTCGAAGCGCGACGGTTGATTTTTGTAATTATACCCATTTTGCTCGTACAAGGCCTCTTGTTATTAAAGCGATTACCCCGATTGGAACTCGGTGCAAGTGCGTATCGCATTGCGCCCGCTATGGTCTTGGCGATAATCGCTATATCAATTGCGTCCCCTTTCGCTTTGGTTATAACGCGCTTTATGCAGCCTTTGCCATCTGGGCTCGAGAGCTATAAAAGGCAGCCTGATTGGTATTTCGACCAGCCGCGGGAGGCAATAACGCGGGTCTTGATTGCGCGTGCTTTAACTGAAAGTATGGGCAAGATCTCCGATTATGTGCCGGAAGGTAGTTGCATCTATAGCATCAAGCCTTCCATCGTCAGTTTTTATTCGCATCGCATCAGCGTAGGACCTCCGCCGGAGCGAGTCGCCGCCGCCGCCTTTCGTGACGCCATAAAGAATGGGAATTGCAAGTACTTTTATTTATTACCTTCGAGCCCCAGCTTTAGGCAACCTTTCTATCCCTATGAAAGGATAAAGGACACATTTACGGTCGTGGTTGAATCGCGTCTTACAGACCAAAATTCGTCAGTAGTCGCTGTGCTAGGCCGCGTGAATGAACGTTAACTCCAGAAACTTTCGATCGGGTGCGAACGTGTAAACCGGTGGCGAGGATCGAAGCCAACAGCGTCGGCGGGGTTTTTATCGTCTACTTGCGGGAGGATGGCTAATGGGTGACGCCATTTTCTCACCATCAATAAAACGGACCGTTCTTCATCACCGTTGCCGCACCATAGACACTGATTACTATCCAGGTTGAGACAAGCAACTGTCGTTGGCGCCGCTTCGGCAAGATTAGCTCCAAACGCATTGCCCAATGGCCTAAAACAACGATCACCATCACGACGGAAGGAAAAGCCAATCGTTTCTCCTGATAGCCGACCAGAGTGAAGAAGAGAAGAAAGAGTAAAGCTACCGCCAGCGGCCAAGTGAGAAACTCGATATCGGCCTTTATCTTGATCCATAGCGGGTTCCATACGGAAACAGAAAAATAAAGGAGTACCAGTGCGACCACCGCAAACTGCGAGGCGTAATACAGCATGGATTTAGAAAAGAACAAAAAGTTATCAACCAATCGAGATGCCAGCCAAATGATCCCCTTATCGACTACCTCCAGCATCCAAACAACCTGATGCCAACGCGCGATTTCATGGTTATAGAAGCCGCCGGTTAAGGTTTTAACCAAAATAACCCAAACTCCGTAGGGCAGCAGAAGAGAAAGCAGGGTTAGGATCAACCCGGCGATAAACCGTGAAATGGGAATATCCTTTTTTACTGCAAAGCGGTAAAGCAGAACTATGACTATAGCCCCTCCGACAACGAAAAAAGAGCCGTATGCCAAAGCGCCTAAACCGGCTGCAAACGAATAGAAAGCAACATCCTTGAAATCGAGCTTCTGGGAAAGTAGCCGTTGTGATACCGCCAGCGCGATTAGTGGTGTCAATATGCCGAGCATTTGGGTATGGGCAGCAAAAAAAAATGCCTTGGTTAAATCGTTAACAATCAATAAGCACCCACAAACGAACGCGGTTGAAGCAAACAACGTAGACTCGGAATCTTCTGCTTCAACCACATTACGTGACAAGATCCTCGCGTATAGTAGATAGGAGAACCACAAGGCCATCGAATTAATGATAATGAACGCCAGATACGGACCTACAAAGTAATTCGCTGAAGCCTTACCGGCACTGCCGAAGCGCGGTCCTAAAACTCCGGCCTCCAACAAGCGGCTCGGAAAATGGGCCAGAAACGGCAATAAGGGTCTTGCTTGAACTATGTTTTTCTCTTCGAAAACCGAGGCGGGATCCTTGGCGACATCCATGTAGAAAAAAGAATCTTTATTGAGACTAACACCAAAATGTTTGGACACCGTAACGTTAAGCAACCAAAGACCGTTGTTATCTATTTCTGTTTGGCTGACCCGTGGACCGACAAATAGGCCAAGCAAATATACACAAATACCGGCAAAAGTAAGGATTACAATTATTGCTTTGCGGCGCGATTCAATCATTGGACGATAATCCGTTCTTGCGTTTCGATACAGGGAATCTTAAAGCCAGATGACCAGCCGACATACACGTAGCTATTTAATCCTCCTTTAAGCCCCACGGATCGTTCGTAATATACCAGATGTGGCCCCCTTATTATTTAGACAGATTTTCCTCGCCAAGTAAGTGAAAGCTCTGCGGGTTAAGCTGCTTGTTGTAATAAAAAATAAAAGCGGACGTTGCCCCATGGCACTACCTTAAGCACCTTTGATCTAGGGTACGGTGCCGGGCGGCTAAGGCGCAACGAGTAGCCCGCATGAAGCGACAGCGAAATGCGGGGGGAGCCCGCTGACGGCCCCGTCCATTCCCGGATTCCGCTCCGCTCCATCCGGGCTACAAACTTGGATTGCCACGGAGTCAGTGCTTAGGGTAGTGCCATTGGGGACGTTGCCCAATGGCACTACCTTGGACTGCGGGTGCGCTGGTGCTGCGCATTGTAGGTGTAGGCGGCCAGCGGAACGCCGCTCTGCGCCAGGCAATCTTATCCGTCGTCTCTCAAATCAGCTTGAGTCTTGCAAGCCGGGGGGAGTCCATATATACGTGTGCTACGCTGGCTCAACGACCGTGATCATGCCCGTCATGTCTTCATGCCCGGCGCCGCAGAAAATATCGCAGAAGAAGGTGAACCTCCCGATCTTGCCGGGCACGATGCGTATCCGGGTCGCTTGTCCGGGGACGATGTCCGCGCGCGCGCCCAGATCGGGCGCATTAAACCCCATCAACACACCCTCCGTGGTGAACTCCAGTACGACCGGGACGCCTTTCTTGAGCGTGATCGTGTTGGGTGTGAATGCGAATTTCTTTGCCGACACCTTGATCACTTGCTCCGTAGGCTGCGCCGCCACATAGGCTGACATGACGCCGGCGCCGACGCCCAGCACGACCGCCATAACCGCTATCTTGAATCCACGTGCACTGAGTTTCATCGCGCTATCCTTTCTGCACCGGGCGTTCGGTAATGACGTACTCGGCCTTCTGCACCTCCGCCTCGACGCTACGGAAGCCGAGGCCTTTGTAGGGTTGCGCCGGGTCCCACAGCAGCGGCGCGCGCTTCGGCTGCGAACCGGCCACGGGCAGGGGGAAGATCAGCGACTTGGCGGCGTGGTGCGGAATATGCCCGGTCATGTGGTGATGCTCCTGGTGAATATGGCCATAGAAGACCGTGACGTTGGGGTGGGGCAGCAGAAGATCGACGGCCTTCGCGCCGTCGCGCGTGGCCCAGTCCCACTGGGGGTAGAGGTCGAACAGCGGGCGGTGGGTAAAGACCACGATCCTGGCGTCGTGCGGCTGCTGTTTGAGGTCCGTCGCCAGCCACTCAAGCTGGTCGTCGCCGATGCGCGCGGCCGGATCGGACACGTTATCCAGCGCGATGAAGTGCACTCCCTTGTGATCGAAGGTGTAGTGGGTCTTGCCGAAAAACTCCTGGAACGCCTCGCCTTTGTCGAGTGAAGCGTCGTGCTCCCCGGGCATGAAGCGGATGCTCTTCACTTTGAGCTCGCCGACGATATCGCGGAACTCGGCCATGCGCCGTCTGCGCTCCTTCGGATCGTCCGTGGTATGGGTGAGATCGCCGGTGAACACGATGAAATCCGGTTGCTCGCTTAAGCTATTGACGGCGGCGACGGCCTTTCTGAGTGTGCCTTTGGCGTCGGGATTGGGTGGTCCTTCGAAGCCCCAATGGGTGTCCGACAACTGGACGAAGAAAAAATCGTCATAGGCGGCGGTTTTAGCGGCCGCCTTGTCCGCCGCGCCGGCGATATCACCAAGACCCGATGCAAACACCACGCCACCGAGGCCAACCAGTTTCAGGAAGTCGCGCCGATTTTGTTTCATATTGTTCTCCTTGTAGAGATAAGATGTGCCTGTAACCTGCATTACCGGCTTTGCGGCGGAAATAATCCCGTGCGGAAGAAAAAGTTTATTTGGGGAATAAACCCGCGCCGGCGCCGGTATTACACAAATACTCCACAGGAGAAGCTTTGATCGAACAGTCGAAAACCCGGCGCTTCGAGGCCATTGTCTTGCCCCACCTGGACGCGGCCTACAACCTGGCGCGCTGGCTGACCCGGAGCGATCAGGATGCGCGGGATATTGTGCAGGAGGCCTACTTGCGCGCCTTCAAGTTTTTCGACGGCTTCCGTGGCGGGAACGGCCGGGCGTGGCTGCTGGGTATCGTGAGGAACACCTTTTACACCTGGTTGCGACAGAATCGCAAGCAGGACTCGAACACGCCCTTCGACGAAGAGTCGCACAGTATGGAAGCCACCGGCCCAGGTCAGCCGGATAACAACCCGGAATCGATTCTGTCCCGCGCCGACGACGCGCGTCGCGTGAATCAGGCGCTGGCGAAGCTGCCGCTGGAGTTTCGCGAAATCGTTGTATTGCGGGACCTGGAAGACCTGTCGTACAAAGAGATCGCCGAAGTCTCGGCCATCCCCATCGGAACGGTGATGTCACGGCTGGCGCGCGGGCGCAAATTGTTGCTGGCGGACCTCGGACAGATAAAGTAGGAGTCATGCGATGAACTGTAAAGAAATACGCGAACTGCTGCCGGCCCATGTGGACCATGAACTGGGGCTGCGCGAAGCGGTCGACATCGACACGCACCTGCAAAGCTGCCCGGGTTGCCGGGCGGAATACGCGCAGCAGGCGGCTGTGCGTGCGGCGGTTAAAAAGCAGGGCGCCTATTTCGCGGCGCCCGGTGATTTCGCGAGCCAGATCAGGCGTGCGTTACCGACGCCGGCTTTGTCTGCCAAGCGAACCTGGAATTGGGCCAATGCCGGCGCCGTGTTGACGACCATCGTCGCGATAGCCTGGAGTATCGGTCTTTACCTGATGGTGCCCACGGCTGCCGATAGATTAACCGATGAAGTCGTGGCCGACCATGTACGTTCGCTGATGTCGAACCATGTGGCGGACGTGGCGTCCACCGACCAGCACACGGTCAAGCCATGGTTCAACGGCAAGCTGGACTTTTCTCCGCCGGTGCGCGATCTGGCCACGGAAGGATTCCCCTTGATCGGCGGACGCCTGGATTATCTCGATCATCGCCCGGTGGCGGCCCTGGTGTACCGCGACCACCGGCACGTGATCACCCTGTTCGTCGTGCCCGCGGCCGACGACAAAGAGGTTCCATCGCAGAGCGCGTCGCGGCAAGGTTATCACGTGGTCTATTGGACAAGGGGAGGGATGACCTACCGGGCGGTCTCCGATGTCGATCCCGCCCAGTTGGGCAGATTCAAGGATCTTATGATGGCACGCGCGGAACGGTCGTGATGTGTAAAGTCGCGGCAGAGAGAATAATAGGGGACAGACTGTCATGTCACTCGGTTAAGCCCCCAACGCCCCGGAAATAGGTGGGCTGAACACTTCTGGTGGTAGGCTTTGTTGCGAAACGAAAGTCACCCAACTCAGGAGGTCAGCCCAAATGAAGGATAACAAAATTGAGCGAATCAGACGGCAGGCAATGATGTTTGGAAGGCAGTTTCTTCAAGGCGATACTGGCGTTTTTGATCAAGCGCTGGGTGCCCATGCAATGGCGGCGGCGATGAGCGCGCAGGCCCCGGGCTGGCGCGAGCGCATCTACGCCCCGCTGGATACGCTACGCCTGTTCGTGGGACAGGTTCTGTCAGCGGATCGCGCCTGTCAGGATGTGGTGGGGCGGCGGCTATCGGAGCGTATTGCACAAGGCCAATCGGAAAGCGCCCTCACGACCGGTTCCTACTGCGATGCCCGGCAGCGATTGCCGCTTGCTATACCGATCACACTTGGCAGCGCACTCGGCGCACAACTGGAATCGTTGGCGCCGGCGCATTGGCGCTGGCAAGGACGATCTGTCAAATTATTCGACGGCACCATCGTGTCTATGCCCGACACGGTGAGCAATCAGAAGGCCTATCCGCAAAGCCACGAACAGAAGCCGGGGCTAGGGTTCCCCATTGCCCGGATCGGCGCACTCATCGGCTTGGCCAGTGGCGCCATACTGGGCTATCAAGTCGTGGCCTGCGAAGGCAAGGGAACGGGGGAACAGACCGTCTTGGGAAACTTGCTCGACCATCTCAATGCCGGCGATATCGTGCTGGCCGATGCGCTGCTGGCGACTTGGTGGATCATTGAGGGTGCGATTGGCCGGGGAGCCGATGTGCTCATGGCGCAGCATGGAGTGCGGATCACCGACTTCACGCATGGCGAACAACGAGGTCCGAACGACCACATTGTGCGATGGCCGCGACCGCCCAAACCGAAGACGATGAGTGCGGACGAATACGCGTGCTACCCGGAGTTCATCACCATGCGTGAGGTAGAGGTGAATGGACGCATTCTGGTCACAACCTTGCTTGATTCCAAGTTCGCCAAGGCCGGTGAACAAGGCCACGCTCTACAAAATGCGCTGGAACATCGAGGTTGATTTCCGCACCATCAAGGCCACGCTTGAGATGGATGTGCTGCGTTGCAAATCGCGGCCGATGGTGGACAAGGAGATTGCGGTTTATTTCCTGGCCTATAACTTGGTGCGCTGGGCGATGGCGAAGGCGGCATTGCTCGCGGACGTCTTGCCGCGCGTGCTGAGCTTTACCGGCGCCAAGCGGCTGTTGAGCGCATTCGCCGATCAGCTTCGCCGAACATCGGGCGATGAAATTCGCACACTGATCGCGACCGTACTGCGTTGCATTGCCACGCTGCGATTGCCGCAACGACCCAACCGGATCGAGCCTCGTGCAAAGAAGCGACGACCTAAGAATCTGCCACTGTTAACCGTGCCACGTCAGGTTGCGCGTGACCTGATTCTTGCGCAGAGAACGCTTAACCGAGTGACATGAGGCTCTGACCCCAATGGCACTACCTTAAGGATTTTACCGCTACCGTGGGCGCATTTTTCTACACGGTAAGCTGCCCTCACACCTTTCCCGCTCCCGGCGAAAGAGCGGTTTTGTCCCCCTTCTCCCGCTGGGCATGGGTATCTACACAT
>DATGVQ010000063.1:0-3262 GCA_035300145.1 Acidiferrobacterales bacterium
TTTTCGTTTTTCTTCATTTTTTCAATCACTTGCATGATTGAAAAAATGGCAGCACTTTCTGCGCTGCGCTTTCCTGCTGCGCTTGAAAGCCGGGGCCGGCCTTCCGTGGCCGGCCCGCTCGGCGGGAGGAAGGTCCACCGGACCTTCCTCATCATACCGCCTCGCCCCTGTGCCGCAGGAACCTCTGATTAAGTCAGAGGTTCCTTAAGAAATCCATGAATCTTGACCTCGTTGCAAGCTGGTCTATAGTGTTCATATTATGAACAACAAAATCGAAAAAGAAGATCGGCTTACGCTTGAATTGCTGGAAGTAGTGGGTAAACAGAACGATCTCAATCAACGCCACCTGGCAAGGCATATGGGCGTGGCCTTGGGTCTGGCCAACTCTTATTTGAAGCGCTGCGTGCGTAAAGGATTTATTAAGATGCGGGAGGCCCCGGCCAACCGCTATCTTTATTACCTGACGCCAAAAGGTTTTGCCGAAAAAAGCCGGCTTA
The DNA here is from genome assembly GCA_035300145.1 of Acidiferrobacterales bacterium. Classification (GTDB taxonomy): domain Bacteria; phylum Pseudomonadota; class Gammaproteobacteria; order Acidiferrobacterales; family DATGVQ01; genus DATGVQ01. The sequence continues at coordinate 498 of DATGVQ010000063.1, forward strand.
CCGCGCAATACTTAAGTTATTCTTTTATGTTTTATAGGAAGGCCGGCGATTCGTGTTTGCGCCTGTTCGAGCGCTGCACGTTGAAGGGGTGGAATCGCGTCTTGCTTTGCGGCATATCCGATCTTACCGAGATAGCAGTATTGCGCGCGGTAGAAGCGGACATCGCTGTGATCGGGGTTTACGATCCCCGCAGCGAACGCGAAAAGTTGCTTGGCCGGCCGGTATGGTTGACTTGGGAAAAGATATCTTCGTTTGATGCTTGCTTGTTAACCGATCTTAATACTCCAGAGTTAATGTTGAAATCACTAGCGGCGCGCATAGAGCGGGAACGCATCCTCGTTCCCGATATATTAGGGTTAGAAGACCGATAAGTTTTTGTTGGTTGTCAGCAGGGTGATGAAAAACGCGTTTTTCATCACCCTGCGGTGGCCGCTCTCGCGCATCCCTGCGCTACCGCGGCACTTGGGCTTCCTGCCGGTCGCGGTATAGGGACGCACCGCCATTTTTCAAACACGCTAAGTGTTTGAAAAATGAAGCAACGCAAAAACCGCGCTTTTTGCGTTGCGTGTTGAAAAAGGCCATGGATGGACTTTTTCAACAACCTGTTAGGGAAGACACGATGATATTTTGGAAAGCGGCTTCCGGTGCGGAGTGTACTCTGCATGGCGGTAGCGTGCCTGAAGACATTTACCAATGAAATTTTCATGATGGAATTATGCTCATTCACCCGGTAATCCTCTCGGGCGGGTCCGGCACCCGCCTTTGGCCGCTGTCGCGCGAGCATCATCCCAAGCAACTTTTGTCCCTGTTAGGCGGGCGCACCATGCTGCAAGAGACGGCATGCCGCCTCGATGGGTTGGAGGATATAGCAGCGCCGATCGTCGTGTGCAATGAAGAATATCGCTTCTTAGTAGCCGAACAGATGCGGCAACTGCAAAAGCCTTGCGCCGCCATTATTTTGGAAGCAGTGGGAAGAAACACCGCGCCGGCGCTGACATTCGCCGCATTGGCGTTAACTAAAAATGGGCAGGATGCGCTAATGCTGGTAATGCCGGCGGATCATGTAATTCAGGATCACGCGGCACTGTACGCCTGCATCGAGCAGGGAAAAAAATTAGCGCAAAGCGGCCATCTGGTCACGTTTGGGATTACACCGAGCCGGCCCGAGACCGGCTATGGTTATATTAAAAAGGGCGACGGCAACGCCGTCGCGGCTTTTGTCGAGAAACCGGATTTAGAAACCGCTCAGCGTTATCTTGCTTCGGGTGAATACTTCTGGAATAGCGGTATCTTCATGATGCGCGCCACGGTATGGTTGGAGGAATTAAGCCGGTTCCAGGCCGATATGTTGCGAGCATGTAAGGTGGCCTATGACGGCCGCTCGCAGGACGGCGACTTTGTGCGCATGCCTAAGGACAGCTTGTTGCAATGCAAGGCCTCCTCTATCGACTATGCGGTGATGGAAAAAACCAATCGCGGCTCCGTGGTGCCGCTGGCGGCGGGTTGGTCTGATGTTGGGGCGTGGTCGGCATTCTGGGAGATTTGTCCGCAGGACGCACAAGGCAACGTGATTCAGGGGGATGTGCTGACGCATATGGCGAAAAACAATCTTCTTATTTCTCAACACCGGTTTGTGGCGGCATTGGGGCTAGAAAATATGATTGTGGTGGAAACCGCGGACGCCGTGCTGGTTGCAAATAAAGATCAAGCACAGCATGTGAAAGAAATTGTCGCCCAACTGAAACTTAAGCAGCGCGAGGAATACAAAAATCATCGCAAGATCCATCGGCCGTGGGGCTCCTATGAAACAATGGATACCGGTTCCCGCTTCCAGGTTAAACGCATTATCGTAAATCATGGCGCTGCCCTGTCTTTGCAAATGCACCATCATCGCGCGGAACATTGGGTGGTGGTTAAAGGCACCGCTAAGGTCACGTGCGGCGAAGAGAGTTTTATTCTCTCCGAGAACCAGTCAACTTACATACCATTGGGAATGAAACACCGGCTGGAAAATCCAGGTACGATTCCGCTTGAAATTATCGAGGTGCAGTCCGGCAGTTATCTGGGCGAGGATGATATCGTGCGGTTTGAAGATAAATACAACCGGGGAAACAAGCCATGAAAAAGAAAGCATTGATCACCGGCATTACCGGCCAGGACGGGGCTTATCTCGCGGAGTTTTTATTGGACAAAGGTTATGAGGTTCATGGGATCAAACGCCGCACCTCTTTGTTTAATACCGACCGTATTGATCATCTTTATCAGGACCCGCATGAAAAAAATATTAATTTTTTCCTGCATCATGGTGATATGACCGACTCCAGCGGTTTAGTACGCATCGTTCAGCAAGTTCAGCCTGATGAGATTTACAATCTGGCCGCCCAAAGCCACGTTGCCGTTTCTTTTGAGGAGCCGGAATACACTGCGAATTCCGACGCGCTGGGCACTTTGCGCTTGCTTGAAGCATTGCGGATATTGGGCATGGAGAAGAAAACCCGTTTTTACCAGGCATCTACCTCGGAATTGTTCGGTAACGCGCAGGAGACTCCGCAGACGGAGACTACCCCATTTTATCCGCGATCACCGTACGCAGTCGCGAAGCTGTATGCCTACTGGATTACAGTCAATTACCGCGAGGCTTATGGCATATACGCTTGCAACGGCATTTTATTCAATCATGAATCGCCAATACGCGGGGAAACCTTCGTTACCCGTAAGATTACGCGTGCATTAGCACGGATTAAACTTGGTTTACAGGATTGTGT
>DATGVQ010000064.1:0-48511 GCA_035300145.1 Acidiferrobacterales bacterium
ATGAAAAACTCGTTTTTCATCAACCTGCGGTGCGGTATAGGGACGTACCGCCATTTTTCAAACACGCTAAATGTTGGAAAAATGAAGCAAAGCAAAAACCGCGCTTTTTGCTTTGCGTGTTGACAATTTCTCCGGGAGAGAAATTGGGCGCTACCTGGTAGCGCCCGTAGGGCGAGGACCAGGGATGGCCCGAGTCAAAAAGGCCACAGATGGACTTTTTCAACAACCTGTTACAGCCAAATTCCAAATCTAAAAGCCTTCCAGCAGGCGGTCATATCGGGGTCACAACAATGCCTCCAAGGCCGCCCGCATTTGACCCAGATCAAATACTCTCTCCACAACTTGTTGTAGCTTAATTTATATTGTCCCACTATACCTAGAGGCTACCGGGGAACAGCTAATGCCAATAGAACAACTGATTAGTAATGTCGCTATGTTGCCGCACGCCGTGATCAAACGCGACGGCCATGCGGTCGCGTTTGATCCCGCCAAGATTCGCTCGGCGATTGAGCGCGCGGGCGCGGCGACCGGCGAATTCGATGCGCAGGAAGCGGCGCTGCTCACCGCGCAGGTGGTCAAGGTCCTGATTCATAAGTTCCGCCAGGAAACACCCCATATCGAGATTATTCAGGACGCGGTCGAGCAGGTGTTGATCTCGGCGAATCACTTCAACACCGCGCACGCCTACATCATCTACCGCGAACAGCATCGCAAGCTGCGCGAGGATCGCAAAACCGTCGTGGATGTGGCGGGCTCGATTAACGAATACCTGGAGCAGCAGGACTGGCGCGTCAACGCCAATGCGAACCAGGGCTATTCGCTCGGCGGCTTAATCTTGAATGTCTCCGGCAAGGTGATGGCGAATTATTGGTTGAACCACGTGTACCCGCCCGAAATCGGCGCGGCGCACCGCGAGGCGGATTTCCATATCCACGATCTCGACATGCTCGCGGGTTATTGCGCGGGCTGGTCGCTGCGCACCCTGCTTACGGAGGGCTTGAACGGCGTGCCTGGCAAGGTCGAGGCCGCGCCGCCGAGGCATCTCTCCAGCGCGGTCGGACAGATCGTGAATTTCCTGGGGACACTGCAAAACGAGTGGGCCGGCGCGCAGGCCTTCAGCTCCTTCGACACCTACATGGCGCCGTTCATCCGCAAAGAGGGGATGCCGTATGCGGACGTCAAGCAATGCATCCAAGAGCTGATTTACAACTTGAACGTGCCGTCGCGCTGGGGCACGCAGACGCCGTTTACCAACCTGACCTTCGACTGGACCTGCCCGGAAGATCTGCGGGAGCAGATCCCGACTATCGGCGGCCAAGAGATGCCGTTTGCCTACGGCGAGCTACAGGCGGAGATGGACATGATCAACCGCGCCTACATCGAGGTGATGACCCAGGGCGACGCGAAGGGCCGCGTATTCACATTTCCCATCCCGACCTACAACATTACGCGCGAGTTCCCCTGGGACAGCGCCAACGCCGAGCTTTTGTTCGACATGACCGCAAAGTACGGCCTGCCCTACTTCCAGAATTTCATCAACTCCGATCTCACGCCGAACATGGTCCGCTCCATGTGCTGCCGGCTGCAGCTCGACTTGCGCGAACTGCTCAAACGCGGCAACGGCCTGTTCGGCTCAGCCGAGCAAACCGGTTCCGTGGGCGTCGTTACCCTCAACTGCGCGCGCTTGGGGCATCTCTATGCCGGCGATGCGGCCGCGCTGTTCACGCGCCTCGACGCTTTGCTCGTGCTCGCCAGGAATAGCCTCGAGATCAAGCGCAAGGTGATCCAGCGGTATGTGGACGCGGGCCTGTTTCCCTATACTAAACGCTACCTCGGCACGCTGCACAATCACTTTTCCACCATCGGCGTGAACGGCATCAACGAGATGATCCGCAACTTTACGCGCGATGCGGACGACATCACGTCCGACTGGGGCCACGCGTTCGCCTGCCGCCTGTTGGATCACGTGCGCGGCCGCATCAGCGCCTTTCAGGAGGAAACGGGGCACCTGTACAACCTCGAGGCGACACCCGCTGAAGGCACGACCTACCGGTTCGCCAAGGAAGACATCAAGCGTTTTCCGGATATCCTCCACGCCGGCACCCAGGGAATGCCGTACTACACCAACTCCTCGCAACTGCCGGTGGGCTTTACCGACGACCCGTTCGAGGAGCTGGCGCGCCAGGAGGAGCTGCAAGCTAAATATACCGGCGGGACGGTGCTGCACCTATACATGAGCGAACGGCTCTCCAGCAGCGCGGCGTGCAAAATGCTGGTGCAGCGCACGCTCGAGCGCTTTCGGTTGCCGTACATCACCGTGACACCGACCTTTTCGATCTGCCCGAAACACGGCTACCTGGCCGGCGAGCACCGCTTCTGCCCGCGCTGCGACGAGCTGTTGATCGCGCGCAAACGCCAGCGCGTCAGTGCCTGATCACAACCCTAAGAGGAACACCATGATGACAGCAAACAATCCCGACCAATACAATACTATCACGCCTTCTGTTTTGGTAGATTCCCACCTACCTTCTCTTTTGGTAGATTCCCACCTACTTACTGATGAAGAACGCCAACCGTGCGAGGTTTGGACGCGCGTGATGGGCTATCACCGCCCGGTGGCGTCATTCAATATCGGCAAGAAAGGAGAACACTACGAGCGCAAATTTTTCCGTGAGGCCAGCGCGCGCCTGCGCGACTGAGGCGGCCGGGCGCGACCTGCAGATCGGCGGTGTCGCGCCCTTTTCGGCCGTCGACTTTCCCGGCCGCCTGGCTGCGGTCGTCTTTTGCCAGGGCTGTCCCTGGCGCTGCCGCTACTGCCAAAACCCGCACCTGCTCCCGCGTGCGCAGACTCAGGTTCTGTGGGCGGATGTATTGGCGTTACTTAAACGGCGGCGTGGGCTGCTGGACGCGGTAGTCTTCTGCGGCGGCGAGCCTACCTTGCACACCGGCCTGCGGGAAGCGATGGGCGCGGCGCGCGCCCTTGGCTTCGCCGTGGGGCTCCATACCGCCGGTCCCTACCCCGGACGGCTGAAAGCGCTCCTACCCTATCTCGACTGGATCGGCATGGACATCAAGGCGCCATTTGCCGACTATGCGCGCATCACGGGTGCACGTGGCAGCGGCGACAAGGCGCGTAAAAGCGCGGAGCTGGTACTGGCGAGCGGCATCGCCCACGAGTTTCGGACCACCGTCCATCCGCTGCTGCTTGACCGCGCGCAAGTTCTCGCGCTTGCGCGCGAATTGGTGGCGCTCGGCGCGGAACGCTACGTGCTCCAGACCTTTCGCGCCATCGGGTGCGCGGATACGGAACTTGTTAATACCAGTGACCTGGCTTTCGTCGACGCCACGTTGTGTATGGAGCTGCGTGCGCTGTTCCCCCATTTTTCGGTGCGCACCGGATAAGGCGCGGTGGCACACATCTATCCCGCGAATAAACCGAGCTGACTATAGGCGGAGTCATCCACGGCCATGTTGATATAAATCAATTAATGATCGTTTTTCATGACCCGGCCGATCTTGAGCTTGCTCAAGATCAAGAGCAATGACGCCATACCGCCGATCAAACCGCTTAAACTAAAGGCCCGGCCTCACGCCGACTTTTTCAAAACCAACGGCGCCAGGCCGTTAGCCAGGTCTTCGCCTCCGCTCCAAACCAGCAACCGTCCTTCTTCCGGTCCCGGCGCCTGAAAGCGCCGTAATTGCTCTCGCAGCACGGTGGAGTCTGCGTCCGACAAGTCGGTCCCGCGGGCGCGGCGTTGTTCCAGTCGGCGCTCCAGCTCGGCGCGCGGCGCGCGGCAATAGAGAATTGTAAAAGGCACGCCTAGGCTACGGGCAGCCTGTGCCGCCGCCTGCCTCCGGCCGGCCTCGGCGTAAGTGGCGTCCAGGATCGCCCAGCGGCCGGCGGCGATGATCGCGCGCGCATGCGTCAACAATGTCTCATAGGTAAGATCGGTCGCGCGCGGGCTGTAAATCCCCTGCGCGTAACCAACCGCGCGACGCGGCGCCAGGGCGACACCGGATAAATGTTTGCGTACCGTATCGGAACGTACCACCACCCCATCCAGTATATCCGCAGCCAGCCCGGCGGCCGTAGTCTTGCCGCTGCCGCTCACTCCGCAGGTGATGAGCAGGCCGGCGGCCTCGCGCGCAACATAGCGCTGCGCAACAGCAAAGTAGCCGGCGGCCTCGCGCAGTAGCGCCGCCTGCTGGCCCGCGCCGGCGCTGCCTGCCAGCAGAAACGAAATCACCTTGCCGCGGACACAGGCGCGATAGGCTTGATAAAAATCCAGCAGCGCCAGACCGGCATAGTCCTGGGTCTGCTCCAGGTAGGCATTGAGAAAGACATTGCCGAGCCGGGAGAGTCCGCGCGCGTCCAGATCCATAGTCAGAAAGGCGATGTCGCCGATCGCATCGCCGCAGCGAAACGCGGCATTGAACTCAATGCAGTCGAAAATGACCACGCGGCCCTGGTGCAGGCACATGTTTTTTAGATGCAGATCACCGTGCCCGTCCACGCTGCGCTTGTGCACAATGCGGGCGGCGAACAGCGCCGCGTTTTCTTTAAGGAATGCCTCGACGTAATCCCGCAGCCGGTCGAATTGCGCCGACGTGATACTGCGGTCGATGTAGGGATGTATCTGCGCGAAATTCTGGCGCACGCGCTCGGCGATCTCCTGCGGGCCGGCGTAACGGCCCACCTCGGGTCCGCGCACGGCCTCGGCGTGAAACCGCGCAAGGCGGCGGGCGATATCGATCATATGCTCGCGCGTCAGCTCGCCCCTGGCGGCGACTCGATCCAGCCTGCCTGCCTCAGGCAACCGGATCATGCGCACGGCGTAATCGACTATGTCTCCCGCGGCGTCATCCATGTCGGCAATATAATAGCGCCCGCCGCAGGCATGGATCGTTGCCACCCCCAAATAGACTTCCGGGGCCAGCCTGGTGTTCAGGCGCACCTCGTCTTCGCATGCCTGCAATCGTTTAGCGCGGGTGGTGAAATCGAGAAACCCGAAGTTCACCGGCTTTTTCACCTTATAGGCATAACCGCCGGCAAGGAATACGTCCGAGATATGAGTCTGTATGTGGACCACGTCGTCGGCTGCATGCGGATAGGCGTCCGCACGGCACAAGGCCGCGACCATCTCGGCATATGAACTCTCTGCAGCCATATCTTGGCTCTCCGACGCCGACAGGCGTCAGTCGTCTGTTTCACGCGTTAAGGCGCCGACGGGCATCACGCCTGTTAATGGCTAAACTGTCGTGCCGGGCGTCCTTTAGCGCGACGCCATATCGACCAGTATTAATTCCAATGTATAGTCCTTGGTTTTCACCTTCGCCTTATTCGCATCGACTGCTTCGGGTAACGCCGCCATGCGCGCGAACTGGCCGCAGCGTAAATTGATCTCATCCTCGTAGTCGATCACATCCATGGTCGCCGCGCCGCGCGCCGGTTTACGCAAGGATCGATCCGGCCGCCCCCAACCGTGTGGTAACACGGTCTCACATAAACGCTCTACTTCCTCGACAGACCATACCGCCCACGCCGGAAGCTGTCCGTGCGATTCTTGGCCCTTGGGCCTCGTCTTGCTACTGTGTTTTCGCGCTATCATGGTCATCCACCCTTCCAAAAAAACACATTTACATTATACGGCTGCGGCCACTGTAAACCTTGATCTAGATCAAAAACGAAGAAAAGGCCGGATCCGAACAAATCACCGCGTCCACAGCAATTCGGCGCGGCCGCAGCTGCTCTTTCTCAGAACGCCGGGTTGGCGGCATGCGGTTAAATCACCTTCGAGTAGCGCTGCGCTAGTTCTTCGCGGAGATAACGATCAAAAACCATGCCAATGTTTCGGATCAGCAGCTTGCCCGCCGGCTGAACCTGAATCGCGTTTTGATCGAATTCGATCAGGCCATCGGCCCGCATCGCCTCCAGCTTCGTCAGCTCCGGCGCAAAATAATGCCAAAACTCGATCTGGTGTTTCCGCTCAATCGCGCCGATGTCGACCGCGAAACGGCACAGCAATTCCATAATCACGTCGCGGCGCAACAGATCATCTTGGCCCAGCACGAATCCCCGGCGGATCGGTATTTTGCCGGCGTCCAGCGTCATATAATAATCCTCTACAGCGTGCATATTTTGACTGTAGGCATTCCCTATCTTACCAATCGCGGTCGTGCCTATGCCGACTAGATCGCAACCTGCGCGCGTCGAGTAACCCTGAAAATTGCGTTGCAACGTGCCCCGCAGCGAAGCTTCGGCCAACTCGTCGTCGGGCAGGGCGAAATGATCCATTCCAATATAGGCGTAGCCCGCGTGGTTTAGCCGGTTGATGGCCGTCTGCAAAATATTCAGCTTCTCCGCGGGCGGCGGCAAATCTTGCGCGTCGATCCGCCGCTGCGGCTTGAATAGATCCGGCAGATGCGCATAGTTATACACGGCCAACCGGTCGGGACGCATGGCGATGACCTGGTCGAGCGTACGCGCAAAGGTCGCGGCGGTTTGATGCGGCAGGCCGTAAATCAAATCCATATTGATCGAGCGAAAACCATGGACGCGCGCGGACTCGAGTACAACCAGTGTCTGTGCCTCGCTTTGGATGCGATTCACCGCCGACTGTACGGCGGGATCGAAATCCTGCACGCCGATGCTCATACGATTGAACCCCAGCTCTCGTAACAGGGCGACGGTATCCTGATCCACACGGCGCGGATCCACCTCGATGGAATATTCGCCTTGGTCATCATCGCGCAGCGTGAAGCGGGCGCGCGTCGCGTCCATCAAGGCGCGCATCTCGTCGTGACTCAGAAAGGTAGGCGTGCCGCCGCCCCAGTGCAGTTGCTCGATACGGCGCGCGCGGTCGAATAACACGCCTTGCAGCGCCAGTTCGTGGACGAGGCGCTCAACATAAGGCGCGCTGCGCGACCGATCTTTTGTGACGATTTTGTTGCATGCGCAGTAGTAACAGACCGTGGCGCAGAAGGGCAGGTGTACATACAGCGACAGCGGCGGACAATCGGTATTTGTACGCGCGGCGTGTTCCCGGTATGCCGTTTCATCAAAGCGTTCATGAAACTGCTTCACGGTTGGATATGAGGTATAGCGCGGTCCCGCCGTGTCGTAACGGCGTATCAGCTTGGAATCAAACTGTAATAAAGAACCCATAGAATGAGTCTAGCGCCCCAGCCGCAAAAAGAAATTGATCTAGGTCAATTAAAGCGAGGCGCGCTTGAACCGCCACGCGGCGTCGCCAACCTCATGCGGTTAGTTATCGACCGCGTTGAAGCGAAATCCAGCGCATCGGCATCTGCAAACTATTGTAATGGGCGAGTCGCTACGTATTTGCATACAATCCACAAACCGAGCTCATGTACGTTGAATCAGATCAATGACATCCGGCTATCAAATATTGATGGTTATTGATCTTCGTCAAAGCGCCGACATTGGTACGTTAAGTATGATAAGCACGGTAAAATAACTTAGAAGGAGATAAATATGTATGGATTCAGCGTTAAAGTCTCTGACAGTTTTGATAAAGCGGTGACCAGGGTAGTCGAGGCGTTAAAGACGGAGGGCTTTGGTGTATTGACTGAAATCGATGTCAAAAAGACGCTAAAAGACAAGCTCAACATCGACCAGCGCCCGTATAAGATACTCGGCGCATGCAATCCGCCGCTCGCGCATAGAGCACTTACGGCGGATCCAGACATAGGATTGCTGCTGCCCTGCAATGTCATCGTCAGAGAAGAAGCGGACGGCCGTGTCATAGTAGGATTTATGGATCCCGTCGCTGTATTGAAACTGACCGATAACCCGGAAATAAGTCGACTAGCTGGCGAGGTGCGCGGCCGCCTTGAGAAAGTACGCGACAAGTTGGCTGCGACTTAGAAGGTCTGCTGGAGTGTTAACTGTACCCAATGGCTGCGAACAGTGATTTATCGAGCACCTGTTACTCTCACTGAATCATACATAGAATTGACCCCCCTCCTCTGTTCGGAGCCGTCCAAACCCTTTACAAATTGTCGCATTCGCGATTGTTCCGTTCTTTGATCTGCATCAAAGACTTCCCGGTCTTTAAATTGTTATTCTGAAAAAATTCAAACTGAAGGAGACGCATATGAAAGGGCAACGCTGGCAAGATTCGGTAAACTTGGTGTTGGGCGCATGGCTTTTCCTGTCGCCGGTTTTGGGCATAGGAGAGACCAACGATTTAGGTGCGTGGAGTTCTTATATTTCCGGCGCCACCATCGCACTCGTTGCAGGCTTCGTCCTTAGTGGCCGTGAAATGTGGGAAGAACCCATCAATCTGCTCATCGTGTTTTGGTTAATCTTGGCGCCGTTCGTCTTAGGATTCCAAACAGGCACGGCCTGGAACCACGTCATAGTAGGCATACTTGTCGGCGGTGATACCGGATGGGCTATGCTTCAGAAGTCGCCACGATATCGTAAAAAGGGATATCGATAGGAAAGGGCATAACGGCGATAGTCGGCGATAAATGTTTTTCGCCGATTATCACGAATGTGCTCAACCTCCCCTACAAGCGAGCTTTTTCAACCCCTCTTCCTTGGGCTAGTGGCTGAACGTGCCGTGTCACGCTTGTTTAAGAAGACGCACGAACTCGTCGCGGTCGATGCCAACGAGCTTATCGTGGGTTTTATGCCCCTGATAAAGTGAGATGCCGATGATGATGACCGCGAGCGACGCGAGCAGCACCCACTGCTGTCCCACAAACATCACACCAACACCAACTGATTCGGGTGTGTTCCCGGTAACTCCTCGGGCGGATCGCCTCGCAGTAGGGCCATGAGATCGCGCTTCATGAAGAGATTTAATTGCAGGAGCCGCAGCATGTGCTGCAGCGAGGCCTTGCGCCGCGAGGTGAATTTGAGGTAGGCGAACAGTAGATACGTACACCGCGCCACCCGGATCTGGGTGAGCACGGCGTTCTTGCGGGTGCCAAGAAACGCCTTCAGCTTCAAGTTCTGCTTGATCCACTTGCAGAACAGCTCGATCTGCCGGCGTTCCTTGTAGAGTCAGCGATGGTCTTTGCGGCCAGAGGGAAGTTGTTGGTCTGGGCCTTCTTTAACTTCAGTTTGTGGGGCAGCAGTGACTCCGACCCATTCTTTATAGAAATATTTTGCTGATCAATCTTGATGCAGATCAAAGCGAACTTACACCCGCCACTGTAGTATGAGCAAGCGATTAATCTAGTGAGAGGAGAGTACTTATGCTCGTTACCTGGATCTTGGCGGCGAACGGAAGCCAGGCGCGTTTATTTGCTAATGTCGGATCAACGACCGAGCTGCGCTTGCTAAAGGAATTCACTCATCCGGAAAGCCGGGAGAAGGGGTCTGAATTGGTCACTGACCGGACCGGCCTATATGAAAGCACCCGCAATAAACACGGCGCGTTTACTCCAACTATTGGGCCGAAACAGAATGCCATGGAGCATTTTGCGATCCAGCTTGCGAAGGAGCTGGAGCACGGCCGTGTCGATAATCAATATGAACAGCTTGTTCTCATCGCTCCACCCCATTTTCTCGGTTTACTCACTGGTCATCTGAACGATCATGTGCGCAGCCTGGTGCATAGAAAAATTAAGAAAAATTATACCGAGTTGGCGGCTGGGGAATTAGCTGCCCTCATAAAACAACGTTAATCAAAGCTCCGCTAAAAAGAATCCAGCGAGAATCAGCCCGCCCACAATAATACCGGTAACGATGGTGACAGCAAGATTGTTGGTTTTCGAGCCCATATCCTCTATGGATTTCAGGTTGGCCAGCAGTAGCCCTAATACTAGAAATAACACCAGTACCAAAATCCCTTGGGTTATCCAATGGTGCCCGGTAAGCCCCTGCATCCATGACATCAATGCTTGGTTTTTTTCCTTTGCAATCACCAGCAGGGCGCTGAGTATACTGGTAATGACCAGGGACAAGCCAAATGATACGGTATATTTATCGATGGAATTTGCCATTGTTTTATCTCCCAAGTAATGCAAGTTTAGCGCCCAGACTGACCGTAGCACCCGCGCCTTCCATAAACAGGCCGAGCAGGACGATCAACAAGCTTACCGTCAGTACCAGATTGCGCTGCGGTTGTCCGGCGAGCAAGCGATTGCCCGCTGTCGTCACCGGCAGGTAAGTGCTAAGTAAGAGTAGGGTGAAGAATAAGTGCTCTTTTACCTCCATAAAGAACGAATGCGCAAACGGCCAGGGACCGGCTATGATGATAGCTTTATCCGCGCCATAGAATTGTACGTACCAATATCCGCCAAATAAGTAGGAAAGCCACATCAGAACCACCAACACTACGCTTGCAGTTTTTATTCTCTGTAGATTGTTTTTGCTGGTATTCAGCACTTCAACAAATACCCAGACACCGGCAAGGATTGCTAAAACGCCGAATGTCGGGTGCAACATCAAGATGATTTCTTTCATTTTTGCCTCCGTCGCGGTGATTATAAATTGCCAGACGTGGCGATTCTGTGGCTCTGTTCCCGCCAATTAGTTTTTTGGAGAGCCAAAGCCATCGCCGCGCCGAATAACATCTTAGAGAATAAGGTAACGCTATCAGGGAGCAGGGTGACGATTGCGGGATTCAACGCCGGCAGCACTATCAGAAAGTTAACTGCCCATATAACTATAAGAGCAGCGACCGCGCCTACTAAGATTCCAGGGTTGCCCCACCGCCTGATAACAGGAATCCAAACCGTCCAGACAAACGCGAAGCTGAGTGCAAGCGAGAGTATGAGATGTATCCCTACACCCAATAGCGGTGCCAGTGATAAATCCACCGCCGCCGGAAATATACTTGCAGTGATTTGGCGTGTGATTTCTTCGCCGCTCGCCGGCCCTAGATAGCTATAGAAGGTGATCCATACCATTTCTGCAAGCCCGCCGCACAAACCGGCAAAAAATATTCGCTTAGTGGAGGGAGGCATTGCCTTGTTATCGAAATTTTTTCTCATCGGGTTCTCCTGGTTGATCAATCGGTCCACAACTTTGTTTTTTCCTTCAACCGGTTCTCAGTGTCCGCCGGCATCTATGCCGTGCGTGGTGGCGTTGAATATTTCCGGTTTTTCTTCGCCTTCGACTAATAAGAAGCCGGCCAATCCCCGTTCCAGCCGGGATAGTGCGTGGTCGACCAGAATATAACGGCCGGGGACATCGAGTTTGAATTCAACCACCGTAGCGCCACCTGGAGGCACCAGCGTGGTCTGCACGCTGGTCAGTGGCGGGGAGGTCAGCGAGGCCAGGTTGTAAACGCGGTCGAAGATTTCGCCGATCACATGGAAGGAAGACGTGAAATTCGGGCCGCCTACGCCAAAGAAGATGCGTACCGTCTCGTTGACCTTCGCTTTCATCGGGCGCTCTTTGGTCAATCCGCCAACGGCGCCGTTGAACACGAAATATTCGGGTTGTTCGTTTAACAGCTTATCGACGCTGAATTCCTGTGCTCCTAGTTGGCCGAAGTGTTCGCGTGTATACAGTTCTCCCTGCATCACATAGAATTCGCGATCGACTTTGCTCAAGCCTTCCGGCGGTTCCACCAGGATTAATCCATACATGCCGTTAGAGATATGCTGCGCGACCATGGGTGTGGCGCAGTGATAGACAAATAGGCCGGGATTGAGCGCCTTGAAGGTAAAACTGGTTTTGCCGCCCGGGCTTGTCTGGGTAGCGACCGCGCCGCCGCCGGGTCCGGTGACCCCATGAAAATCGACCGAATGAATCATGGTGCTGTTGTCGGCGTTTTTCAGCTCAACTTTAACGGTGTCACCCTGACGCACCCGGATAAACGGGCCGGGGATTTTCTTATTAAAAGTCCAGTAACGATAGCTGATTCCATCAGCCAAACGCGCCTCGACTTCAACCGTCTCCAGCTCAACCTCCACCTTTTTAGGCGCTCGTTGGCCAATCGGCCCCGGAATATCTGCAGGATCGGCGACAATGCTGGGTAATGAAATTGATTTTTTGCCTTGTTCGGCGCCGACGGTGATCCGGCCCTCCATGCCCGCTTGGCGATGACCGGGGATAGAACAGAAATAGGCAAAGGATCCATTTTTATTCGCACGGAAAACGATAACCGCGCTCGCGCCTTTTCCAGCAACATGGTCCGACTTAGCGCCGAAATCGGGTATGGTGATGTCATGTTCCGCTCCGTCGCTATTGGTCAATGTGATTTGAACGACGGCGTTAGGATCTACTTTCAAACCAGGATTTACTACCCCGTCGATGGAGCCGCCTACACCGATATAAACGAGCTTGCCCTCAGCGATTGCGGTTTTCAGGGTAAAGGTGACATCCGGCCGGTACGAGGCGGGAGAATTGCTGCCTGGGCGATCGTCCCCCCAACCTTCCAGCGTACTTAAAGCGCCAACCAAGATAATTAATAAAGCGAGTAAACGTTTTTTCATGACCATAATTTTTGCCGTTAATAGCTTTAAATATTAGTGTCAATTATTGATATGACATTGATGCAGATCAAATTTGCACGTTTTTTTGCTATCTGCATATTCTGTTAATTAAGCATCCGGTTTTTGATCTGTATCAAAAAGATTAAACGCCGCCCATTATAAACTTAGTAATAATTTGCGGATTTATAGGAGTGAATATGCCTCAATTGAGTAAAAGAGGGCTTGAGCGCTTTAAGATCCGGCTTGAGAAACGGCGGGAAGTGTTGAGAGAGAATATACGCGCGGTATTGGCCAATGTGGAGCAGGAAAGCTACGCGGAGCTGGCGGGCCGCGTGCATACCGCCAGTGACGAATCTTTTGCCGCCTTGCTCACGGATATGAATATTTCCGTCGTTCGAAAGGAGAATACCGAGTTACAGGATATCGAGGCGGCGCTTCAGAGCATTAGCAATGGCAGTTATGGCGTCTGCATCGATTGTGGTAGCGACATTGCGGTCGGGCGATTGGAGGTTTATCCCACGGCTAAGCGTTGCATGTCCTGTCAGGCGCATCATGAAAGTGTCCGCGGTGGGAAGGACGTGACGCCGAGTTTGTAATTTGGAATACATCACTATCGTTGTTTGATCCAGATCAAAGAGGTTTTATTGGCATTTCCTATAATTCAAAAAAATTGGGAGAAGAGGAGAAGCTATGCTGAAGCGTGAACAGCAAGAATTATTGACACAAACCGGCCCCGGCACGTCCATGGGTGAGTTGTTCCGGCGTTACTGGGTGCCGGCGTTGTTGGCAAAAGAGCTGCCGGAGCCGGATTGTCCGCCGGTGCGGGTGCGCCTGTTAGGCGAGAATTTAGTCGCGTTTCGCGATACGAAGGGCAAACTCGGTTTGATCGACGAATTCTGCGCCCACCGCGGCGTATCGCTCTATTTCGGCAGAAATGAGGAATGCGGCCTGCGCTGCCCTTATCACGGCTGGAAATACGACGTGGACGGGAATTGTGTCGAGGTCCCGTCCGAGCCGGAAGACAGTAATTTCAGAAAAAAAATGAAATTGAAATCCTATCCCTGCGTGGAGCGCGGCGGCGTGATCTGGACTTATATGGGGCCGCTCGAATTCAAACCGGCGTTACCCGAATTAGAATGGGTAATGGTGCCGCAGACCCACCACTTCATCTCGAAGCGGCTGCAAGAATGCAATTATCTGCAAGCGATGGAAGGGGGCATCGACTCCAGCCACGTTTCTTTCCTGCACAGCGGCGCACTCAACAGCGATCCATTGTTCCGCGGCAACAAAGGCAATGAGTACAATCTAAGAGACCGCGACCCAAGGTTTGAAGTAGTGCGGTCGGAAGGCGGCCTCTTGATCGGGGCAAGGAGGAATGCCCAAGAGGGCAGTTATTATTGGCGCATTACCCAGTGGATTATGCCTTGGTATACCGTCATTCCGCCGCGCGGCAACCACCCCATAGGCGCCCATGCCTGGGTGCCGATCGATGATGAGCATTGTTGGGCGTGGAGCGTAAACTATCATCCGGCCCGGCCATTGACGGAAAAAGAACTCCAAGCGATGCGTAATGGCGAGGGTATACACGTCAAATATGTCCCCGGCACATTCCGGCCGCTCGCTAACAAAGACAATGATTACCTCATCGACCGTGCCGCGCAGAAGGCCGGCAAGACTTATAGCGGGGTGGAAGGGATCGCCATGCAAGACGCGTCCCTACAGGAAAGCGCGGGGCCGATTCAAGACCGGTCGAGAGAAAACCTGGTATCCAGCGATAACGGCATTATCATGGCGCGCCAATGCCTGATGAAGGCGGCGCTCGACTTGAAGAAGGGCGTTGCTCCGCCGGCGCTGGATCCGGCGACGCATAAAGTACGTTCGGCGTCCGTGGTTTTGCCTAAGGAACAGCAATTCCAGGTAGCGGCGAAGGAGGCGCTGATTGCGAAACCTAATACGCCGCCGGCCAGCATTTAGGAATTGCATAGGCAGGTTGTGGAAAGGCCAAAGGAGTAAAAGCTGCAACGTTAGCTAAAATTAACGTTACGGTTTATTGCATTCGGCGATACGTTTGAGTGCTTCCGTGTCTTTAATTTTTAGCTCCCTGCGGTCGACCTCCACCAAGCCCTCTTCTTGGAACTTGGAAAACATCCGGCTTACCGTTTCCAGTTTTAGCCCCAAGTAATTCCCGATTTCTTCGCGCGACATGGTTAAATGAATAGTCCTTGGGGAAAACCCGCGCGCCTGCAGACGCTCCGAAAGATTAGATAAAAAGGTGGCCAAGCGCTCTTCCGCCGTCAGTGTGCCGAGCAGCATCATTAGCCTATGATCGGAGGTAATCTCCCTGCTCATGAACCGGTGGAATTGCCGCTGTAAGGTCGGGATTTCCCGGCTCAGGCTCTCCAGCTTTACGAACGGGATTTCGCAGATCTCGCCGTCTTCCAGCGCCACCGCGCTGCAGACATGCATATCGCTGCTGATCGCGTCTAATCCTATCAGCTCGCCCGCCATATGAAAGCCGCTGACTTGCTCGCGCCCATCTTTATTTAATTCGTAAGTTTTGAAGGAGCCGAGGCGGATGGCGTACAGGAATTGAAACAAGTCACCGGTCCGGTACACATGTTGGCCGGACTTGTACCGCTGGCGGCGATTGATAATCGAATCCACTCTGTCTAAATCAACGGCATTTAGCCCAATAGGCAGGCAAAGCTCGCGTAACGTGCAGGTTGAGCAGGCCACTTTAAGCTTGGCAATATTGATTTTTTCCAAGTGGTGCGCCGGCATGTTTGGGGGAACGCCTTTTTTTTGATTTAAATCGACTATACAAATTTAATATTACACTAAAAAACTTAGTATGGGAAATTAGCCGCCTGATCCGTCTTTATTGAGTTAAAAATCCAAAACAATTGATTTAAGTCAATATAAATCTGTTTGAAAGTGGCTATCTTAATAAAAAGGAAGGCGAAACTTGTATGCCGGAAACCGACTATTGTGAACAATACGGCTTTGACTTGAAAAGAAGAAAAGCCCGTTTGGCGTCGCTGGGGTTGACCCAGGCCGATCATAAGTTGGCCTTGGTCCTGCAGAATCAAGTGATTGGCCCCCATCTTGATGAGATTGTTGACTCTTTTTATGACTACCTGTTAAAGCGGTCAGAATTCAGAAAAGTTATCGCTAAGGGATTCGCGGTGGCCCATCTCAAAAAAACGCAAACACTTTATCTTTTAAGCCTTGGCGTCGGATTTGATCAGGCCGATTATTTTGCGGAGCGCTTACGCGTCGGTTTAGCGCATGCGCACGCCGGTGTTCCCTTGAGTCTTTACCAATCCTCCTATTGCCTCCTGCAACAACTGATCATCGACCATTTTCCGGACGACTGGATGGCCGATGCGCGCAAGCAACACAAAATGCTCAGTTTTGTCCTTAAGATTACCGCGCTCGATATGTCATTGGCGATTGAAACCTATCATCTCGCCCAAGTGCATAGCCTGCAGAAATCGATCCACACATTGCGTGATAAGACCGCTCAGCTTTATCGCCGGGCCAATACCGATGCCTTGACCGGCATCGTCAATCACGCACATATCTTGGCAATCTTGAAAAAGGATTTAATAGATGCGCGGAACGATCATAACCCTCTGTGTGTCATGATGGCGGATCTCGATTTATTCAAGAAAATAAATGACACCTATGGGCATCTCGTGGGAGACAGCGTACTGCGGGGTGTGACCGCGCGCATAAAATCGGCGCTACGCGACTTTGATGTGGTCGGCCGCTACGGCGGAGAGGAATTCTTGATTGTGTTAAAGAATACACCGGGATATTTAGCGCGCGAGATCGCCGAGCGGGTGCGCAGGCGCGTCTCGGAGGGCCCGATTAACGTCAATGGCTTGGAAATTCCCATCACCATCAGCTTAGGCTTGGCGATGATGTCCGTGGGAGATAATATGGAAACGCTGATCAGAGGTGCGGATGCGGCTTTATATGAGGCGAAGAGATCCGGCAGAAATCGTATGATTGTGTTCGTTCACCCTGCGAGGGACAATTCCGATGCGGTGATCCACCATTAAAATCCGCCAGGCGAAAAAGCGGCATTAAGTTTGCTCAAGAGATTGAGCACTAACGGGTTGTTGAAAAAGTCCATCCGTGCATAGCATGATTTTTACTCTTCTTCGCAACAAATTTAATTGCAACTAGACCGCGATTTTTAATAGTCTATTGCAATTCGTTTAAAAGACTGGATACGACAGGCCTAAAAATGCAGATCGGATGAAAATTTTCCCGGACTTCCCCTCGCCGGAAGCGTTCCGATTCGATCGTCTTTCCGGCTTATCCCCCGCCGAAGCATCCATCCGTCTGCATGATGACGGCTATAACGAGCTGCCCTCGGCCAAGCCGCGTCGTTTCTTGAGTATCATGTTGCAGGTCGTGAGCGAGCCCATGCTTCTGCTGCTGCTCGCCATCGGCACCATCTATTTACTGATCGGCGACCCGATCAACAGCGTGGTTCTGTTTGTTTCGATTATTGTCATCGCCGGCATCTCCCTTTACCAGGAACATAAAACCGAACGCACCCTTGAGGCGTTGCGGGACTTATCGAGCCCACGTGCGCGCGTCATTCGTGACGGCAAACAAATACGCATCCCCGGGCGCGAGGTAGTGCGGGGGGATATCGTGGTTCTGGCCGAAGGCGACCGCGTGCCGGCGGATGCGGTCCTCATCTTTAGCATTAACCTCTTTACTGATGAATCTCTGCTCACGGGCGAATCCGTGCAGGTACACAAACGCGCGCGCGAAGACGTCGCGCAAATAGCGCCGCCCGGCGGCGACGGCTCCCCCTATGTCTATGCCGGAAGCTTGGTGGTCCGCGGTCAGGCACTGGCGCGCGTGCTGGCGATCGGCATGAACACAGAAATCGGAAAGATCGGCAAGGCCTTGCAATCGATCAAAGCGGAACCCACCACTCTGCAGCGCGAAACGCGCAGGATTGTGCGTGTTGCCGCGATGCTCGGCATCGGCTTGTCCATCCTGGTCACGATCGGCTATGGGCTGACACGACAAGATTGGATAAACGGCTTGTTGGCGGGGCTCACTTTGGCGATAGCCATTTTGCCCGAGGAGTTTCCGGTCGTACTGACTATTTTTCTCGCACTCGGCGCCTGGCGGCTCTCTCGCCAACACGTACTGACGCGCCGAGTAGCGGCGATCGAAATGCTGGGCGCGGCGACGGTATTATGCGTCGATAAAACCGGCACGTTGACTTTGAATCGAATGGCCGTGCATAAACTGTACGCTAACGGACAATATTACGATGTGGCCGCCCATGACGGCAAACCCGTGCCGGAGACCTTTCACTCGCTGATGGAATTCGGCATTTTGGCAAGCCAGCGCGAGCCGTTCGATCCCATGGATAAGGCGCTGCGCGCGCTGGAAGATATCCGTTTTATCGATACCGCGCATTTGCATCATCGATGGACTCTCGTGCACGAGTATCCCTTGTCGGCGGAATTGCTCGCACTGTCGGAGGTGTGGCAAGGCAGACAGGACGAGGATTATGTGGTCGCGGCCAAAGGCGCGCCGGAGGCTATTATGGACCTCTGCCACCTCGGGGATGAGGAGCGTGATGCGCTGGCGTCACACGTCGGGAATTTGGCCGCAGAAGGCTTGCGCGTGCTCGGCGTCGCACGGGCGCGCTTTCATGCATCGCCTCTGCCACGAGATCAACACGAATTCGCATTCGCCTTTGTCGGGCTCATCGGACTCGCCGACCCGGTGAGGCCGACGGTGCCGGCGGCGCTGGAAGAGTGCGACGCCGCTGGTATTCGTGTCGTCATGATCACCGGCGATTATCCCGCGACCGCGCAAAGCATAGCCGGTCAAATCGGATTGAAAGGGCGCGAACGAGTGATGACCGGCGCCGAGCTCGAAGGTCTAAGCGACGACACATTGCGGCGGCACATTAAAAATGTCAATCTCTTCGCGCGCATGGTGCCCGCGCAAAAACTCCGCCTGGTCAATGCGCTGAAGGCCAACGGCGACATCGTCGCGATGACCGGCGACGGCGTAAACGACGCCCCGGCGCTTAAGGCCGCCCACATCGGCATCGCCATGGGTGAGCGCGGTACCGATGTCGCACGCGAGGCCGCGGATCTGGTCTTGCTTGACGACGATTTCGCCTCCATCGTCCGGGCGGTGGCGGAAGGCCGCCACATATACAACAATATTAAAAAGGCGATGGCCTATCTCGTCGCCATTCATATACCAATCGCCGGTATGTCGCTCATCCCCGTCTTGATACAGGCGCCCCTGCTGCTGCTGCCGGTTCATATTTTGTTTATGGAGCTCATTATCGACCCCGCAAGTTCGGTGGTCTTCGAGGTCGAACGCGGCATCGACAATTTAATGCGGCGAAAACCGCGAGCGCCGAACGCGCCGCTTTTCAATGAATCGGCGTTAATACTCAGCTTATTGCAAGGATTGGGCGTGTTGGCGGTATTGCTCGTGATCTACTGGTGGGATATTTATCATGGTAGCAACGAGGCTTATTCAAGAACGAAGATTTTTGCAACCCTAGCGGCGGCCAACCTCAGCCTAGTCCATGTCAACCGGTCGTGGTCGCACACGGTCTTTTCCAGCCTGCCTATTCCCAATGCACCGTTATGGTGGGTATCGGCCGCGGCGTTTATTGTGCTGCTGCTTGCTCTCTATATGCCGGCACTGCGCTCGCTTTTTCATTTCACGCCGCTGTCGGCGTTCAATTTGACCGCCTGCATCGTTACCGGGATGGCCAGCGTCGCCTGGTTTGAGCTGAACAAGCTCAGAATATCCCGGGCGCGCGCCTTGTAATATTCTGGGACTCTAGGGTGGTGTCGCCCTAAAGCTCCACTTTTTCCAGGTATTCGGGCACCGACGTCGCCCAACCCAACTGCTCCTCAATTTGATGGCGCAGCGCGTCGGCCGACGCCGGCTCGCCGTGGGTTACAAAAGTTCTTCGTGGTGCCGCTTCAAAATGCCTGAGCCAACCAAGGATCTCCGTGTAGTCCGCATGAGCCGAGAGGTTGTCAAGCCGTGCCACTTCTGCTCGGATGGACACATATTGTCCATGGATCTTTACCGCCTTCGCGCCGTCGACCATCGCCGCGCCGCGTGTCCCGCCTGCCTGAAAGCCGGCAAATAAAATGGTATTGCGCGGATCGGGAGCGAAGGTCTCGATGTGGTGGAGGACACGTCCGCCTGTCGCCATGCCGCTGGCGGAAATAATGATCATCGGCCCGCGCTGGGTATTGAGCCACTTCGACTCTTCCACGCTGTTGATAATGCGCGCGGCCGCGCACATCTCGTCACACTGTTTAGGCGTCAAGCGATGCTCGCCCGGATGATTGTGAAAGATACGCGTGACATCCGTGGCCATCGGGCTATTCAAGAATACCGGAATATCGGGGATGGCATGCGATGCTTTGAGCAGGTGGACGTAGTAAAGCAGCAGTTGTGCACGCCCCACGGCAAACGCCGGCACGATAATAACACCACCGCGTGTGACGGTATGGTTGATAATTTTGGCAAGCAGTTCTTTTGGATCGCTGGCGTCATGGCGGCGATTCCCATAGGTAGACTCAACCACAAGATAATCCGCGCGAGTGATGGGTGACGGCGCTTGCATCAACAGATCCTGCGGACGACCCAGATCGCCGGAAAATACGATCGATGTATCGGCGTTTCGAACATGTACACACGCCGCACCGAGAATATGGCCGGCAGGGGTTAAGCGGAGATTGATGTTTTCATCAACCCTCACATCCTGCTCAAAATCGACCGGCACAAACCTACCCAGCGCCGCCACGGCATCCGCCTCGGTGTACAGGGGTAGTGCCGGCTGATGCTTAGAGAAACCGCGCCTATTCGCGTAGGCCGCCGCTTCTTCCTGCAGCCGTCCGCTATCGGGCAGCAGGATCGCGCATAATTCGCGCGTGGCGCTCGTGCAATAGACTTTCCCGTTAAAACCGTTCCTCACAAAGAGCGGCAGGTACCCAGTATGATCCAAGTGGGCATGTGTGAGAATAACCGCGTCGATCGCCTTCGGATTCACAGGCAAGGGTTGCCAGTTTCGCAGGCGCAACTGCTTATAGCCTTGAAATAAACCGCAATCGACAAGCACTTTGCTGGTTCCGGAGGTCAAGAGGTATTTCGAGCCTGTCACGGTGGCAACGCCGCCGAGGAAGGTGATCTCCATATTATTTGAAGAGCCGGTGCTGGAAAGCAACGAGACCAAAAGGTATCGGGCTAGGGTCCCAATTGATCATCTTTGATCGCCCTCCTGCAGCCGCTACTCATATACGAAAAACCTGCCTCTTCACTTCGCAAGCCATGTCGTACTGCACGCTACTGCAGATGCTGCTTTTTCTTACTTGGACGATCCCAAACGCTTGTCTTCTCATATGAGTCAATCCTCCTGGATGATGGCGGGATCGCGCATGATGACTGAACTTGACGCCGCGGCAGGACGCAACTCGCCGCATTACAATCACGCTTCTCATGGACTTAACGTTTTTGCGAACGCATCATCTGCTCTTGCTGTTGCATCATTTGTTGCATCATCATCTGCATCATATTCATGCGCTGTTCCATTTTTTGCATGCGATCCGCAGTTGCGGCGCCGTCCTTCGGAGCTGGTTGATTCCGTTCCGACCCCATCATCATGCCGCTACCTATCATTCCCTGCATCATCTGCATCATTTTTTGCATGGACTGCATGTGCTCCTGCATCAGCCTCTCTCGTTCCTGAGGGTCAGTCGTCTTATTTAACTGCGCCATTTGCTCCTGCATTTTCTGCATGTTCTCGTGCATTTGCATGGACATGCCGCCGTCCATTTGAGGATTGGCTTGATTGCTTGATTTGGCGTCGTGGTTGTGGTCATGCGGTGGAGGCTCTGCTGCGACAGAAACAGCAAACACAAGCGCTAAGGCGGGCCCCAACATCAACTGGTATATAGATGCCCTACGGTTTTTCATATTTCACTCCATCGTAATAGATAGCACTAATATATATCCTATACATGTCGTGCTATTGATATAGATCAAATAATCCAACTTTTGCCCGCTTGCAAAGCTCCGGCTGCAGATTATAAAGCGAGCAACGGCAAAGCTCGTAATACTAAACAATTAGTCGAAGGCGGCCCAACAAGGTCGCATTGATCGCCACAATCACCGTGCTTGCAGACATAAAAACAGCCCCCAGCGCCGGCGACAACAGGATTCCGGCGCTATAAGCAACTCCCGCAGCTAATGGGATCGCGATGACGTTATAACCGGTTGCCCATAATAGATTTTGGACCATCTTCCCATAGGTTGCGCGTGACAAAGTCATGATCGCCGCCACATCGCGTGGGTCGCTGCGGACCAACACCACGTCCGCCGATTCGATCGCGATATCGGTACCCGCGCCAATGGCAATCCCCAAATCCGATTCAACCAAGGCGGGCGCATCGTTCACCCCGTCGCCCACCATCGCCACCTGTAGCCCCCTGGCTTTCACGGCACGCACTTTTTCCGCTTTTTCGTGCGGCAGGGCTTCCGCAAAATAGTCGTCCAGACCAAGTTCTGCAGCTACACTTTTGGCAACCGCCTCGGCGTCGCCGGTGAGCATCATGCATTGGATATTCATCTGCTTAAGCCGGCGGATCGCCGTCACCGACTCCTTGCGCACGATGTCGGCCAGTGCGATGGCACCTATCACTTCCTTACCCGCAAGCACGAACACCACCGTTTTTCCTTGGGACCGCAGCCGTTCAATACGCTGGTCTTGCAAGGATAACTTGTTTTGCCTGAGATAACCGGGGCTCACCACCTTGATCTCCTGGCCGCTAATTTTTGCCTGCGCGCCCTGCCCTGCGAGGTTGCGAAAATCCGAGATTGTAGGAACTTTTAATTTTCGTTCGCGCGCGACGGCGACAATACCCTTTGCTATAGGATGTTCCGATTGGCTTTCCAGGGCTGCCGCCAATTGAAGTACTTCTTCCTCGCTATGGCCCGGTATAGCCACCACATCCGAAACACCAAAACGCCCCTCGGTGAGTGTTCCGGTTTTATCAAATATCACCGCGTTGAGACCCCGTGCACGTTCAAATGCCGCCCGATCGCGAATTAATAGTCCGTGACGCGCGGATAATGCGGTGCTCACGGCGACAACGAGTGGAACGGCTAATCCGAGAGCGTGCGGGCATGCAATCACCATGACCGTCACCATGCGCTCAAGGGCAAAATCGAGGTTCTGTCCAAGCAGTAACCAGGCGACCAGCGTAATGCTGCCGACCGAGATGGCGACGTAGGTCAACCACTGTGCCGCGCGATTGGCGATATCCTGTGTGCGTGACCGCGATTCCTGCGCTTGCCGCACCATCTCGATAACTTGCGATAAATACGTCTGATCGCCGGTCTTGCGGATTTCCAAGGTGATGGCGCCCTCGCCGTTGATGGAGCCGCCGATGGCCTCGTCGTTTTCACCTTTCGATACCGGCTTCGACTCACCTGTCAACATCGACTCGTTTAAGCTGGTGCGACCTTGAATAATTATTCCGTCGGTCGGGACTTTTTCGCCGGGCTTGACTAAAACGCGGTCGCCGATCTTAAGATCGGACACCAGCACATCTTCCACAGCGCCATTGCGTAAGCGATGGGCAGTTGCAGGAAGAAGCCGCACGAGCGCCTCAACCGCGCTGGACGCGCCCATCACCGAGCGCATTTCGATCCAGTGACCCACCAACATGATGTCGATCAGCGTGGCGAGTTCCCAGAAGAACGACATGCCGCCAAGACCGAACGCGACCGCGCTCGAATAAAAATAGGCGGTGCTGATCGCGACCGCGATCAGCGTCATCATGCCCGGCTGGCGTTGCGCAACCTCAGAGAAAAAACCCTTGAGAAACGGCCAGCCGCCATAAAAATAAACCACACTCGAAAGCACAAAGAGAACATAAGACGAGCCGGGGAACGTGAGCGCCTGTTCGAGCCTCAGCAAGTGCTGAATCATGGGGGACAGCAAAACGACTGGGATGGTGAGCGCCAGGCTTATCCAGAAGCGCCGGCGGAAGTCAGCAATCATCCCGGCGTGGTCATGCGATGCGTCAGCGTGCTCATGGCCATGCCGCATGGGTTGCCCAGGTTCGTGCATGGGCATCTCGTGCTCGTAGCGATGATGCTCGCCGCGGGAGTGGTTTATATAGTCGTGTTTATCGCTCAATTTAGAATCTCCGCCATGGGATAGCTCCGATCCATCGGTCGGCAACAATATGTGTTTATACATATCTTATGCCCCTAAGATCCTATAATCATTAAGATCCTATAGTCATTATTTTATGGTGTCTCAAAATAACGAAAGCGTTTTGATCCAGATCAAAAACACGGCAGGCGGCAGTTGCTATAGTAGGTTTAAGGGAAATAATGAACGCTTCCCAAGACTGAAATCAGAAACCTAATCGTGAAAGGAGTAGGCTATGAACGAATCAGCGCTTCAAAAGAGCTTGATCTTTTTCTTCAGGATCGCCATGGGATGGACGTTCCTCTATGCCGGGTCGCGGCAACTGCTGGATCCGGGCTGGAGCGTCGCCGGCTTTCTGGCCCATACCAAGACGTTCCATGACTTCTTCGCCGTGTTCGCCGCCCCGGGCGTGGTTCCGTACACGGATTTCCTGGTGCAGTGGGGCCACCTCTTGATCGGGCTTTCGCTTATCTCCGGCCTCCTGGTGCGAGTCAGCGGAGTCTTCGCCATCTTCCTGCTGGGCACCTATTATTTCGCGCATATGGATTTCCCATACATCGAGAGTAAGATCAACTTCATCATCGACTATCACCTGGTATACATTGGCGTGATCGTCTATCTGATCTCGAAGCGCGCCGGACACGTCTGGGGTCTCGATGGGCTGGTTGAGAAGCTCCCCCTCATTGAGCGCCACCCGGGCCTGCGTCCACTGGTGAACTGAGCTAATCGCGTCCTTGCCGATGCGGTGGCCGAATCGGTCACCGCGTCGGTATAAACAATTAATCTCCCTCATTTTTTCGTGGACTGAGGCCGGATAGATCCGTCAAAGATTAGTTTTGAGCGAGCCGGTCGTGTGCACGCTTGATAACCAATGATAGCTCAAAGAACCGATCGCCATAGCCCCCACGAACATCCAGGGTCCCGCCGTTCCCAGACTCAGCGCCCCAATCGCCGGGCCCGGGCAGTAACCCGCAAATCCCCAGCCCACGCCGAAAATAGCGGCGCCGATAATGAGCGGACGATCCAGTTCGGCGCGTGCCGGCGACTCGAAGCGTCCTGCCAAAAGCGGCGCAGGTTGGTGCAACACCCAGCGAAAAGCGACGAGCGTCACTGTTACGGCGCCGCCCATGACGAAGATGAGTGTCGGGTCCCAGCCGCCAGCAACGTCTAGAAATGCAAGCACTTTGCCTGGGTTGATCATCTGCGACATCGCGAGCCCCACACCGAACAACAAGCCGGCAAATAACGCGGCAAAATTCCTGAGCGTCATGCGCCACCTCCAAAGACATGCCGTACCAGAAACACCGTCACGATTCCGGCCGCTAAAAACACAATCGTTGCGACCGACGAGCGGATCGACAGGCGGGCGATGCCACAAATACCGTGGCCACTCGTGCAACCCCCGCCCATACGAGTGCCGAAACCGACCAAAAGGCCGCCGGCAATAAGCGATATCACCGACAGATTCACTTGCGGCGAAAATGGCGCCGGGAAAAGTCGGGTATAAAGCGCTGCGCCTGCGATCAGGCCGGCGAGAAAAAATATGCGCCAGGCGGCGTCTCCCGGTATCGGGTTGAGCACACCGTTAAAAATGCCGCTAATGCCCGCGATGCGGCCGTTCAGCCATAATAACAACACCGCACTCAGGCCGATAAGGCCACCGCCCATTAGCCCGCCGATATATGGATGCATAGAAACCCCACTTGCGAATATCTCAATGTAATACTATACTCCCTATAGTATATAGAAAAGGAGCAACTAATGACAACTGTCTCAGCGAAAGACCGGGAAGCTGTCACGCTTCGGCTGAAACGCATCGAGGGCCAGCTGCGGGGCATTCAAAAAATGATCGAGCAGGAAGCCGAATGCGACCAGCTCATGCAGCAAATGTCCGCCGCGCGTAAAGGTTTGGACCGTGCGTTCTATCAGATGATGGCGTGCATAATCGAGCATGAGCTCGTCGGGGATCTGGGCAGAAACAGCCGGTCACGCGAACGCTTGGCGCATTTGACCGGTTTGCTGGCGAAATTTGCCTGAAGCGAAATGGTACAACATGATCTTCCGCCAACTGTTTGATGCGACATCGAGCACCTATACCTATCTGGTCGCCAGCCGGCCAAACGGAGAGGTTTTGTTGATCGATCCTGTGTTGGACGGCGTACCGCAATATCTGCAACTGATCGACGAATTGGAGCTGAAACTAGTATTTGCTTTGGACACGCACGTGCATGCGGATCACATAACCGGCCTAGGCGCGCTGCGCGATCGAACCGGGTGCACGACGGTAATGGGCGCGCAGACCAAGGCTGAATGCGTGTCGCTGCGCGTTAAAGACGGCGAAACAATCCATATCGACGGTTTGAAACTGAGGCCGATTTATACACCCGGCCATACCGACGATTCTTACAGCTATCTCATGTCGGACCGCGTTTTTACCGGCGACACCTTGTTGATTCGCGGCACCGGGCGAACCGACTTTCAAAACGGCGACCCTTACGCGCAGTACGGCAGCCTTTTCAATAAACTCCTCAAGCTGCCCGATTCGACGCTGGTCTATCCGGCGCACGATTACAAAGGCTGGAACGTAAGCACGATTGGCGAGGAAAAGCGCTATAATCCGCGGCTGCAAGTGCGCTCGGCAGACGAGTACGCCGCATTGATGCGCGCGCTGGATTTGCCCAATCCGACGCTCATGGATGTTGTCGTTCCAGCCAACCTCCGGTGCGGCAAGCGGCGGGCGTGACGTATTGCGGACGGTGCTCGGCCTGACGTTCTACCGGCACTGGCCTTAAGGAGCTCGAAACCCGTATTGTCCGCGGCCGGGCTTTCTCTCATACCCACACTGATTACGGGTGCCCCCTATTTGACGTAGTCCTGACAATCTTCCAGCGAACCGTCATAGGCGATATCCCATCTTCCCGCTTTCATAGACCCTGGCCGCCGGTTTTGTCGTAATTTGGCCCCGTCTGACAAAAGTAAGGGTTGTTTCATAAATTAAAGGCCACGAAATATCCGTCGAACTTGACATAGATCAACTCGGTTCCGGATGTCGGATGTTATTTTATATTTAAAGCACAATAGTTGTGGTTGCTGGCTAACCAATCGTAAGAAAGCGGCATGAAGTTATGTTTTTTTTCCACAAGCTCTATAATATTAAGGAGTGGTCATGAAACGGTTGAGGGTTTTTCTTGCTATCACGGCAATAAGTGTTCTTGGGTTCAACACCAGCGCGCACGCGGTGCCGAGTTTTGCCCGCCAGACGGGTTTGGCGTGCGCGGCATGTCATACCAACTATCCCGAACTCACCCAGTTCGGGCGGGTGTTCAAGCTGAACGGCTATACGTTGACCGGCATCAAACAGATTCAGGCGGAACCGACAACCGGGGCAGTGGGGCTCAAGATCAACGAAATCCCGCCGCTTTCCGCCATGCTCCAGATCTCCGCCACCGCCATGAAAAAACAGGATCCGGCCAGCCAGAACGGCAGTGTCGGGTTCCCGCAGGCGGCGAGCCTGTTCTTCGCCGGTGAGATCGCCGAGCACCTGGGCACGTTCATGCAGGTGACTTATACCCAGGACGCCGGCAAGTTTAACTGGGATAACACCGACGTGCGCTATGCCAACCAGGCGGGCGGCACGGTCTGGGGGGTAACACTCAACAATAATCCCACGGTGCAGGACGTCTGGAACAGCACACCGGCGTGGGGGTTTCCGTTCTCAGCCTCCGCGGCGGCAAATACGCCCGCCGCTGCCACGTTGATCGACGGGACGCTGGCCCAGGACGTCGGCGGGATCGGCGCTTACGCCCTGTTTGCTAACCACTACTACGCCGAGCTGACTCTGTACCGCTCCGCGCATCAGGGCCCCGATACGGCTACGACGCCCGTAGGCCAGGCGGCCCCGACCCCGGCATCGAAGAACACCATTAAAGGGCTGGCACCCTACTGGCGGCTTGCCTGGCAGAACAACTTTGGGCCCAACTACCTCATGGTGGGCGCCTACGGCCTGGTGACGAGTCTGTATCCAACCGGGTTCACCGGAGACACCGACAAGTTCAACGACTCTGCGCTCGACGCGCAGTACGAGCGGATGTTCGGCTCCGACTCGTTGACACTGCGGGGCACCTATATCCATGAGAAGAAGGATCTGGATGCGACCTTTCCTGTCGGCGCGTCCAACCCGTCGGATACACTTAACACATTGAAGCTCAACGGCACCTACCACTTCGGCGGCAAGTACTCGCTGTCGCTCGCCCACTTCCAGACCACCGGAAGCGCCGACGCGGTGCTCTATAACTTGTCGGCGAACGCAAGCCCGGACAGCCGCGGCCAGATCGTGCAGGCGATCTATCTGCCATGGCAGAATGTGCAAATAACCGCCCAGTATACGATGTACAGCAAGTTCAACGGTGCCAAGAGCGATTATAATGGCGCCGGACGTAACGCCTCCGACAATGACACGTTCTATCTTTTGTTCTGGTTGATGTGGTAATAGGTACAACACCGGCATGTGTCTGCCGGTGTTGTCTGCTTGATGTCTACCTGCCGGCAAAAGGGGACGCCTTATAACTTAATTTTTTTGCTGACGCCCTGCAGGAGCAGATATCTATGAAACTCGATTTACGCGTCGCAATGCTGGCTGCTCTCTTGGCGTTCTCGCTCCTCGGTCCTTTGAGTGCGCACGCCGCTGATGCAGGCAACGACGCGCTAGCGCAGGAGATCAAAGCCCTGTCCGACCGGGTGAGGAAGCTGGAATCGCAAGTGCAGCAGCTCGAGCGGCATTATGCCTCGCCGGCTCCGTCCGCCGCCATCAACACTATACCTTCCAAGACCTCTGTCCGCGATGCCTGGCGTGATATTAAGGAAGGATTGACGCAGGACGAGGTGACCAAGGCTCTGGGTACCCCGCAGCGGCAGTTCACGCTGAGCGGCAAGCTTGTCTGGTACTACTATTATGCTGGGGTTGGCGGTGGCTCGGTCATCTTCGGGGAGAACGGGCATGTCGTTGGCAGCCAAGCACCGCCGTGAGCTCACGTATGTCGAACGTGGTGTAATCTTTGGCGATCGTCTCGCTGACCAGCGCGCGCACGTGCGCGCCTGTAGTCAGCCGATTCGCAGTACTTTCGCACCACGGATCTTGCCGTCCCTGAGTTGGTGCAACGCGGTATTCGCCTCTTCCAAGGGAAACTCCTGAACCTCAGGTTTGATGGGAATTTCGGCGGCGAGGTCAAGAAAGGCTTGAACATCGCTGCGCGCAACATTGGCCACGCTCTTGATCTCCTTTTCCATCCAGAGGTGGGAGGGATAGTCGATCCGTAAGAGATAATCCTTGTCCCGGTCTTCCTTGCGGATCGCGTTGATCACGAGCCGGCCGCCAGGCTGTAGGTTTTTCATCGCCTCCACCACCGGCCTCCATACCGGCGTGGTATCGATAACGCTGTCCAGCTTCTCGGGTGAGGCGTGGTTCGTATCGCCCGCCCAGACTGCGCCGAGTTCACGGGCGAACGCCCGTTCGGCTTCGCTGCGAGCGAACACGTAAACCCGGGTGTTCGGAAAGCGATGCCGTACCATCGCGAGCACGAGATGCGCCGAGGCGCCGAAGCCGGTAAGCCCGAGTGCCTGGCCGTCCGTAATGTCCGCGAGCTTGAGCGAGCGGTAGCCGATGGCGCCGGCGCAAAGCAGCGGCGCGGCGGCGACATCGGAGAACACATCCGGAATGCGGTAAGCGAAATTCTCCGGCACTGTCATGTACTCCGCGTAGCCGCCGTTCATGTCGCGGCCGGTAGCCTTGAACTGCGGGCAGAGATTCTCGTCGCCTTGACGGCAGAATTGGCACTGTCCGCAGGCTGAGTAGATCCATGCTACGCCTACACGCTCACCGATTCGGAATCGGCTCGCCGCGGGTCGGAGCGCCGCTACGCGCCCGACTACCTGATGACCCAGTACCATAGGCAGACATGGCGGTGGTGTCCGTCCTTCAATCTCATCGAGTTCGGTGTGACACACGCCGCAAGCGGAAACGCGCACGAGGAGCTCGCCCGTTTTGGGGACGGGATCTGCCAACATCACAAGTTCCAGCGGCTGCGGACTGTCGGCAAGGCTCGCTATTCTCTTCAACACCATGGCTCGCATCGAAATCTCCTAGCAGAGGTGCGGGCTTGCCAGGACACAATTGAAACGACGGGCGACGAAGACGTCCGTTATGCAATCACTTACGAAACGATAAATTTCTGCTGCCAGTGACCGAATCAGAGCTCTGACAGCGGGAACAAGAAAATAATCGAATTGGACTGCAGGCAGATTTCTTATCTTATTTACCGTCTTGTCCGCTCCTCCGGTATTCCGTCGGCTCCATATTTCCGCCCCCGCGGTCAAAAACAACAGGCCTCTCATCGATAAACCAACACCGGGATTTTCGTATGTGTAAGCACCTTCATCGTTTCGCTGCCGAGCACGAGGGCGCCGAGGCCTCTGCGGCCGTGGGACGCCATGAAAATCAAATCGCAACCACGTTTCTGCGCGGTCTCGATAATGGCAACGTAAGGAGAATCATGCTTGACCCATAGGGTGTCCACAGGTACGCGTTGTGCCTGCGCTTCACGTTCGATAAACGAAAGATATTCTTCGGCCTGCTTTTTAGTCTCTCCTTCTAAATCCATTTGTGACATCAAGGGGGCAACTTCTTCGTAGGCCATTGCGTAAAGTAAAAAGTCAGGGGCGGCGTAGAATCCCGTCACCTGGGCGCCCAAGATTTTCGCCAACCCAATACCGCCTTTGACCGCTTTTTGTGACAACTCGGAGCCATCGGTAGGTGTTAATATATGCTTATACATAAGATCGTTTTCCTCTGGGCTTAAAAGTAGAAAGTAAGCGCTTCACGACAAGGTAATAATTTTTTCATAACTTGTACACTTTTTACTATCAGATAAAATGATAATAAGAAAGCTCGGTACTGTAATTGATCTACATCAAGGGTGAGGGTACCGCCCCGTCAGGGCTGAATGGCACTACCTTAAGACGTAAATCGGGTCGAACTGAGGGTCGTCGAACGAGGGCCGGCCGCTGAGACTGTTGGATATGCGGCGCAATCTCGCGAACCAACCGAGCGACGCCGGCTGCTGAGCGCTTAAGGTAGTGCCGTTCCGGTCAAGGCTGACTCTTCTGCTCGGGCGTAGGCGTCATTTTCTTCGCGCTGCCCGCCGGCGCGCTTTCTTTGAGCAAACTGTCGATCAGATTGCGCAGGTATTTCTCGTTCTCCAGATTCGATTCGCCCTTTGGAAGACTCTGTGCGCGAATCACCCCCATGCGGTCGATCACCACGATCTGGGGAACTCTTAAATTCTCCATCACCGAGCGACCCAGGTAGCTGTCCACTGCCTTGGAGGCGCTGTAGCCGATCGGATAGGTGGCTCCAAACTGCCGCCCATACTCGGTCACCATCGGCCCGCTGACACCGGGGTTGAGGGCTATGCCAACGGGCTGGAAGCCGCGCGGACCCAATTCCTTATGGAGCCTAGTGATCGTCTGTGACGCGCGCTGGCAGGGCGGGCAGTTTGTCAATAAGAACTCGATCACCACCACTTTACCCTTAAAACTTGAAAGCAGCGTCTGTTTGCCAGAGGGCTCGACAATGGTAAATTCGGGCGAGTTACGGGGCACCGGCGACATGGCCAGCGCCGAGACGCCGAGCGCCAGCAAAGCGGCGCAAGACACCAGGTTTCGCATGTTCATAGTTTAGTTCCCGCGCTAGTTCCGGTTCCACTCTAGGCCGGCAGGCAGCCCGCCGGCGGGGGCGCCTTCTCTATAATCGGTCAGACCTGTTTCCACTTGTCGGCGATTCGCTTCACTTCTTTTCCCGCCGCGCGCGCGGCGTCCGCCGGACTAGATTTGCCTTTTACCACGCTGATGAACATCCTCGGGATGACAAAGCTGTTGAATACCTCCATCGCCACCGGGTTTGCGTACCCTGGAAAGCCGAGATTCCGGGTCCAGTGCAGCGCGTCCTTCAGCTCCTTGTACTTGTAAGGAGGGTCCCCGTGAGGGTCGTTCTCGAGCCGGACGATGAGATCGGGAACCGTTTTCTGGTAAATCGGAAAGTTGCAGCCTTCGGATTTCTCATAGGCGGTCTTGGAGTTGTCTATCAGATCGGCCAGGAATTGTTTAGCCCCGTCCTGGTTTTCGGCGAAGTTCCAGACCACGGAACAGTTGGTGATGTGAGGAAACGCCAGTACTCCCGCAGATCCAAGCAGCGGCGGACTGAGCCTAATCTTCTTAGCGACCGCGGGATTGTCCTTTTCCGCCGCGCGCAAAAGACTGATGGCACTGACGGTGCATGAGGTCTTGCGCGCCAGCATGGCTCGAACATTGCCCGACGGACCCCAGGTGAGCGCCTCGGGAGTTCCGGCATCCGCGTTCAGGGCCTTGGCGTACTTCAAGGCCTCGACCGTGCGCGCATTTTTGTCGATGGTTACGTTCCCTGCTGCGTCCACAACACTGCTACGGAACGCGTACAGCAGGGTGTGCAACGTGACGTTGCTCTCCAGGCTCGGCGCGAGCGCCAAACCGCACGGGATGCCCAGCTTGGCCCGGATCCTCTGCCCCCCGCTTCGCAGGCTACCGTAATGCACGGGGCCGAGGGGCATGTTGACCTCGCTCCAGTAGTCCTCAAAATAGTGCAGCGGGGCAGGCATCCAGGAATCGGCAAACGCGAAGTATTTCTTTGCTTTAGGATCGAAGGTTGATTTGTGCGCGAGGCGATCAAGGTTTCCGAACTTGAAGGCCACCGTTTGGTAGATCTCTGTGTGATCAATCACATGCTTCTGGAATTCGGCGGGCGGCCAGGGAAACATGAACACATCGTGCCCTTTGCCGGTCTTAACTTCGGCGGCGGCGACTGCGTGGATTGTTTCCACCGGAATATGGTCCACGACGACTTTGGTGTCGTGCTGCCTACCCCATTCCTGGGCCAGTGCACCCTCAAACCACAGGTCATAGTCGGGCAGAAAATGCGCCCATTTTGCGATCTTCAGTGTCTTTTGGCTGGCGCGGGCGCGATCGGGAAAAAGAAAGAACGGCCCGAGCCCCGCTGCCGTGGCCGCCGCGGCGCCCGTCAGCTTGACGAAATTTCGCCGCGAGAGCTTGCTTCCCCTGACCTTGCGCATGTTGACAGATACCACACCTCGGCCGGGCCGGGACCCAGCCGAGGTGGATGTCAGGCTTCCTTACGAACCTTCAAGGCTAGTCGCTGCTTGCAATAGCTTGGCAACTGCCATTGGAAGCGGGAAAAGTCCCGGTCGTCTGCAAGCAGGTGAAGTTCTGGGTGAATGCCGGATCAAGCGGGGCGCCATTGGATAGGTGAACCGAATCCAGAAAAGCGTCCTTCGCGATCGCGCCTGCGCGCGGATCCGGGATGGCGGGGCAGACAAGCCACACCGCTCCGCCATCGGCGCCACCCACATCCTCTTGGCCCTCCGCGCCGCATCCGTTGGCCTCGAGCTGGTTATTCAGCTCATCCGCGGTCTTAATGATGGGCGTTCCATCCAGACTCAGTCCATTCTTTTTAGCCAGGTTAGACAATATAGGCCCGCACACCGGGCCAGGGTTAGCGGGATTCACCGTGAACCAGAAGTAGGTGATGACCCACATGCCCAAGATGTCGTCGCAGAAGTAACCGAACGGGCTGTTATGGGGAGGGACGCCCAGGGGATCATTGCCGTCACTGCCGTCAATGGCGTTGCGATTGGTGGCGAACCTCCAATCCTGCCTGAGGTTGGGGGTGGCGACGCTGGTCACGGGAAAGCAGGGCTTGGCGCCTGTCCCCATGGTGCCGCAGGGCGTAAGCGCGAAACTACCGTCGGACAGCGTCTGCTTCAGCGCGGCGTAAGCCTCGAAGTCGCTGACGATGTCCACCATCTGGATGTTGCGGGCGTTGGCGACGCCGGTGAAGAAGTTCTGGTTCAGCAAAAAGGCGATGATGGAAATGAAGTCCGTGGGGGCCCCGGTGCCATCATCGACGTAGCCGCCGGTGGTCGCCAGGATGCGCACATTTGTACGCGTGGGGTCTTTGGCGCTGCAGGTGCTGTCGTTCACCCAGTTGACTTGGGTGCCGGTCGCGGGAGGACCGTTCAGCCTGAAAAGCCCGAAGCGCCCGGCCGCGCTCGTGTCCAAATGCTTCACGTCGATGCCATTCTTGGTGTAGAAGGCATCGGTGAAATCGCACGGCGGCGGGTTGAAATTGTCGTCCGCGTCGTTATCTCCGTCCTGTGGGGAGTTCGCGATCGAGCCGGTGCTGCTGGTGGACGTCAGTAGTTGGGCGAACGCCCCTGGCGACGCCATGAGTATGAGTCCCAGCAACGCCAACACGTAAAAAAAGGGGTACTTTCGTATAGTCTTCATCGATTGATCCTCCTCACGGAAATGTCCGCGGCGATTACCTCCGCATCCAAAATTAAACACTCTCACAGCAAAAAACCTTGTGGCCATTAAGTCTCAGGACTTCTGCACTCGATTTGTGTCGGGCCGCACCATCCACGAGATGGATTCGGCAATGAATGAAGCGTGCGCCATCCCCGGGCACGCCGCCCACAGCATCAGGGGTTCATTGCCGTACCGAACGTTCCCGATATGCTGGGTCTTGTCCTGGTCGATGGCCGGCTCCGGATAGGTGAAGCCAAGGGCCTTCCGGAGCGTTTCGATGTCCTCGGGCTTGCCGGTCAAAAAAGTCCAGCCCGGCCCGGCGCCGAACATTTCCCGGTGATGCTTGATCGCGTTGACGTCATCCTCTTCCGGCTTCAGCGTGCACGAGTACATGAAGACTTGCCGGCCCACCTGGTCGCCAAGCAGTTTCTGCACCTGCACCAGATTGGCCGTCACGAGCGGGCACACGTCCTCGCACTGCGCGTAAAAGAAGTTGATGGTAACGATCCTGCCCTTGACCAAGTCGTCGTAGAAACGCACTCGCTTGCCGTCCTGGGTGACCAGGGGGACGTTGGGCAAATGCTGTTCCTGGATGCGCGCCCGGGCGGACGCCTGCGTCGCCGCGGCGAAGGTCCTGGCGGCGCCGACGGCCGCGCCCGGTAACAGCGCGCCACTCGGCGCCATCGCGGCCAGGCCCAAAAAATTTCGTCTCGATAAATCTTTCATGACTGAATGTCTCCTTATCACTTTCCGCGCCCTGGCCGTGATTCCAACGCAGGGCGCGGTTTCTCCGGTATTACGGCTACGGCACCAGTATGTTGTCTCCCGTCGGCAGGACGTGCCACAGCGCCATCATCGCGTGATCTTCATGCACCACGTTGTGGCAGTGGATCGGGTATTTTCCCACCCAGTCGCGGAAGCGGAAGAAGAGCTGTACCCGCTCGTTGGGATGCAATTGGGTCACGTCCTTGCGGGATCTCTCGACCGGCAGCGTCACGTTCTGCCGGTTCCGCGACAGGATCTGATGCTCTTCGAGATGGATGTGCACCGGGTGCGTCCAATCGCCGGTGAGGTTGGTCAGGAGCCATTGCTCCACGCTGTTTTGCTGGACCGTGAACCGGAACTGGTTGCAGTCCATGAACTGGCCGTTGATGGACCACTGGCCGTTCAAGCGGTCAAACTTGAAGGTGCGCACGATCCTGGGCTCCGCGGTGGTGCTGGGGAGCTGGTAAAAAGCCTGTTTGCTGGGGGGCAGGCTGTTGTCCGTGACGGCTTTTGAACTCACCTGGAATTGCAGCAGCAGGTTGCCCTGCCCGGCCTTCAGAATCGAATTGGTGGCCGTGCCGAGCACGGCGCTGCATTCCTGCGAGAATCCGTTGGGGCCGAAGTCGTCCACCGGACCCTGGCCGTTGAGCTGGTTCAGACGGTTTTCCAGGTATATGGTTTTGCCGGCGAACGAGCTGAAATCGATGACGATGTCCACGCGCTCGGCCACGCCGATGCGGACGCTTTCGACCTGGACCGGCACCGGCAGCAGGTTGCCGTCATTGGCGATGACAAAGAACTGGTTGGACGCCCCGAGGTTGTTCAGGTCGGTCAGGAAGAACTGAAAGAAGCGCGACGGGCCCGTGTCCAGCAGGCGGAAACGGTAGCGGCGCGGCTGCACCTGGAAGAACGGCTGGATTTTGCCATTCACCAGGAACTTGTCGCCCAGGATGCCGTCCAGATTGAACAGGTCGAAGGCCAACAGGCCGTCCGTCGGGTCGTACACCTTATCGGCGAATGCCAGCGGGATATCGAACTGCGGGAAGCTCGGGAGACGGAAGCCGGTGGTTTCGTCGCCGGTGTCGAACTGGTTGAACAGACAATAGAATCCAAGCAGGCCCTTGTAGGTGTTCTGCGCGGTGAAATCCACGCGGTGATCGTGGTACCACAATGTGCTCAACGCTTCATTGATGTCGCCATTGGGCGCGTTGGTCGAGTTGAATCCGGCGAGCACATTGGGATAGTACTGATCGCAGAAGTTACCCTGGCTGTAGAAGTCGCAAGGGTTGCCATCGCTTTCCGAAGGCGTGTGCCCGTTGTGCAGATGGGTGGTCACCGACGGCAGACCAAAGCCGCCATTCGAGCCGACCGGGGGAAGCGCATTGATGTTGCGCGTGAGCTGGGGCACGCCGTAGTTGGCCCGATAGGTGGGGCCGGGGCTGGTGGCGTGAACGCCGTCATCGAACGCCCAGATGGTCTGCAGGGGGAGGTCCGGCGACTGGCTGACGCTTATCGCATGCTGCGTTATCCGGTAAAGTCGCGACGGAACGACCGGGAATCGGGTGGAATCAATTTCCGGCGCCTGGTGGCAGGCCGCGCGCACCTCTCCCGCCGCGGTGTTCGGGCACAGCGTAGGCGTGGGACTCAGCGACTTAACCGTCTGCGCGACCGGCATGATCGGAAGCGGTTCAATGAAGGCCCTGGTCGGGGGGCTCGCGGGCTGGTTGATGGGCAGACACAATTGGTTGGTCCCGCCGTTCACACTCTGGGCGTAGGCCCGGGCGCTCAAACCAAATTTGCTCACCAACATCCCGCCTGCGGTGAGCAGTCCCAGCTTGAGGAGATCGCGCCGGCTTAGCTGTGCCGCAATGATCTCCCGCCGGTTCTTCGCCGCGGCCAACATCTGCCGATAGCGTGCCCTGGATACTTTTTCCCCGCGCACATTGTAGTACATGGCATCCTCTCTTCCCGAGTCCCTGCCGCGGACAACCAGTCCTTTTAACCGCTGGCTATCCCATGCTGAGACTTAACGGAGTTATCTTATTTCCTGATCCGAACGAACCTCACTTAGGTCCGCGCCTCGTGCCACTTCTGAAACTGTCTCTACCGTAACATATTCGCAAACTACCGTGTCAACCGAGCAAGCTCATCAAACGCGTTATTTTTATCCGACGCAATAATAAATGTCTAATAGTTTTTTCTAATGATAATTTTTTCTAATAACTGTTCAGGATTTCCTTTTCAAGATTTCCTTGATTAACCCTCTAAAAATAAAAAAAGGACTTTAATTAAACTCATTAACCTCCGGTTTTAACGCCGGTTTTTTCTTTAACTTTTATCAATAACATCATTTCATAAAATGACAGGAAGGGGCACCTATGATCATTCGTGGATGGGCTGCAGCCTTAGCGCGGCGTGGGCCTCCTTGATCGTTTTATCAAGCAACTTGGTGCAGGCGTAAAGCGCTTTGATGCAGGGGGTGGGTATTCCGGTCAATTCACCCAGCTCCGCCACCGCACCGACCAGTGCATCGATTTCCAGCTCTCGTCCGGCTTCGACGTCCTGCAGCATAGACATCTTGTGCTTGCCTAATTTCTCCGCTCCGGCTATCCGTCTTTCGATGGGCAGCCGGATGTTGATGCCAAGGCGCTCGGCAACAGTTTTCGCTTCCTGCATCATATTTTCAATCAAGCCGCGGGTCAGGGGATACTGGCACAGGTCAATAACGGTTGCGTGCGCCAACGCGCTAATCGGATTAAAAGTCACATTACCGAGAAGCTTCAGCCATACTTCTCCGCGGGTGTCGTTCAAGATGGGGGCTTTGAAACCCGCTTCATTCAGCAGTTGTGACAGCTCGCGAACCCTTGCAGTTTCTTGGTTATCCAACTCGCCCACCGGAAAACGATTGCCTTCATGATGGTGTATGATGCCCGGGGCAACGACTTCGCTCGCCGGGTAGGCAACGGAGTGAATTACCCTCCTTGGCTCAATGTGTCGCGCGATCACGCCGCCCGGGTCGACAGACTGGAGCGTGTAACCGTCGAACGGGCCGCCATGTCGATGGAAATACCACCAGGGGATGCCGTTTTGCAGCGTCAGAACAACCGTATGGTCACTGAAGAGCAGCGGGATCTGATCGGCGAGTGGCGGAATCTGATGCGCCTTGAGAGCGAGAATAACCAGGTCCTGTTTACCTATTTCCCGGACATTGGCGGCAGCCGAGACGCGCGTCGTACGCGCAGTGCCGTCCTGAAATACAAGCGTAAGCCCCCGATCTTGAATGGCCGCCAAATGCGCGCCTCGGGCTATGACTGTGACAGTATGACCGGAAGTTGCTAACGGGACGGCCAGATAGCCACCGATGGCGCCCGCGCCGACAATGCAAATTCTCATCTTAGATTCCACCTTCAGCAGCGTCTCGCTTTACATTCAGGTGATTGGAAAAATTTGGCTCGTGGGCAAACTGCGAAATTGCCTTATCCGGCGCCCTTCACTCTCTGTGCGCTGTCGCCATGCCACGATCTCGCGCTGCCAGGACCGCCGTAACCGCAGCAAGGCCGCCACGAATGTTAACAACGCATAAATAATGGGCTTCATGATCCTGGATTCTATCAGCGAACCCGATAAACCTAAGGACGCCAGCTTGATGCGGGTCATTTAAGAAATCAACAATATCAGCGACTATTAGTTTTCGGGAATGACAGGAGCCGGGCGTAAAAAAAGGGGCGCCGGATGTGTTCCGGCACCCGCGGTACATCGGCCTTAATCGTCGTCCGCGAGGCCGGCAATCTCGGCGGCCTTGCCGGTCAGTCGCAGGACGTGCATCCCCGTGTCGGCGCGGTCGACGATGTAGATGAACCCACGGTCGTCGGTCGCGACGTTGTTCGTCTGGATGACGGCCCTGCAGACGTTGTTCACGCCCTTGAACGTGCCGCAGCGGAAGTCGGTGGCGGCGGTCGTGGCGGGGATGAAGAAGGCCACGTCCTTCGGGTTGTAGGGATCGCGCACGTCGATGGCGCGCACGCCGGCGTTGAAGTACGAGACGAAGACGATCTTCTGGAAGAAGGGCGGCCCGAACTCCTCGTTGGTCGCGTGCGGACCGAAGCGGCCGCCGCGATCGCAGAAGCCGCCGCTCAACGCCGGCACCTGGAAGGTGGCGATCGACTGCGGCCTGCCCTCATCGGTGACGTCCACCGTCGTGGTCAGGTGGCGGACCTCGGCGCAGAAGTGCGCCGTCGCCTCGGAAGTGACCACCACGATGTCACGCGCGTTCCCGGTGTCGTTCCCGGTGTCGGTCGTGAAGTCGGGGACCGTGATCTTGCCGATGGGGAAGCTGGTGTGCGCGCCGTTGTCCGGGTTCATGACCCAGTGCCCGCGTTCCGCGCTGGTGAAGTCAGTCGGAGAGCTGGAGAGGAGCTTGCCGCGATCGACGATCTGCATGATGCCGGCGGCACCGGTCCCGTACGCGAAGTACACGCGGTTGCCCGCCGGACCGGTCGAGATCGGCCCGTGAATCGCCGGTGCGTTCGTGAAATGGGGCTGGAGCTTGCTGCCCGGCTGCTGCCCGTCCATCGCCCAGTCGCGGATGAACTCCGGCGAAGCCGGGTTGCTCAAGTCGAAGATCATGATGTGGTTGCCCGCTCTCCATCCCGCCGCGGTATCGGTGCCGCGCCTGCCGACGATGTAGGCGATGCCCGTGTCGCATTCCCACCAGCTCTTGTGCGTCCCGGCAAGGGCCCCCGGGGTCCCGGTCTGGGCGCCGATGACCGGATTCCCGTTCCTTACGGTGCGCACGTCCTTGGGATTGCCTGGGTCGGTCACGTCCCAGATCTCGTGCGCCGAGTTCGCGTAGGACCGCAGCATGTAGACCTTGCCGCCGCCGGCCGGCAGGCCGTCGCACACGCGAACCATCTGGGCTCCGCCCCCGGCCCCATTCGGCACCGGCAGGTGGAACAGGTACTTCGGGTGGCGCGGATCGGTGACGTCGATGATCGACGTGCCGTTCTCTTCGTTGTTGCCGGTGAGAGGATTGAAGGACGGTAGAGCCGCCCCGGTCACCGGGTTCGTCCCCAGCGTGTGGTGACCGGTGTAGGCGATATAGCGGCCGCCTTGCTTGTGCACCACGGGCTGGTACGTAGAGCGGGACTGGAGGTCGCTGAAGCCCACCAGCTTCATGTTCTTGCTGTTCTGGTCGCCGTCGTCGTCGTTGGCAGCGGCGCGCCCGGCGCCGAAGATGAGCAGACCAACCGCTACTGACAGTGAAATACACTTCCCGAGAAATCGCGTCATGGTGTCCTCCTGTTCTTAAACGGATAGTACAATCAATCCGCCCGAGAACCGCGTTCTGCGGGCGGACGCGAAGGGAGCAGGACTTTGGTCAAGTCCGGAACCGCGCAGGGCCTGACTTATGTTTAATTGAGGGTCCTCTCCCTGAGACTTGACCGGGTTTATTGGTCACACCGGGCAATCTACCTCAGCCTCGAAACGAAGGCAATGCCGTCCCGGCAACGGCTCTGGGACACTTCATGGGTACGGCGCTATGTCTTGCAAAATTGGGATCGGCCGCCTGCGTCAGCGATAACCTCACTGCTGGACAGTCACATTTTTAACAACATATCCATTACCTGACTTTTCCACCTCGAACTTAATACGTTGGCCCGGCTTAAGCTTGGCGGCGTCGGCTTTGTCCTTAAGACCAAAATCCATCGTCATCGCCGGCCACCCAAGACCGGGAATAGGACCATGGCTGATGTTCACCTTGGCGTTTGCGCCGTCTACTTTGTTTACCGTGCCTTCTATTTTGTTGTCCTGTGCCGCCATGCCGGGCATTGAATGATTCATGTCCGGTTCAGCAAATGATGGTAACGCGGTTGCAAGCGGTGCAATCAGAGCAAGGAACAAATAACGCTTTTTCATGATACCTCCTAAGGGTTTGTT
Source organism: Acidiferrobacterales bacterium (assembly GCA_035300145.1). GTDB lineage: Bacteria > Pseudomonadota > Gammaproteobacteria > Acidiferrobacterales > DATGVQ01 > DATGVQ01. Next base: position 40,787 of record DATGVQ010000064.1, read on the forward strand.
GAGAAGTCATCGCCTGTGTTTGGCGCGTATGCCGCCTTGGCGTTCGAGCGTGGATCTGTTGCTTAAATATCGACCCTTCCATAGCAAATAAACCGCCGGCACCACAAGCATGGAGAACAAGGGTGCCGTGATCATGCCGCCGATCATCGGTGCCGCGATCCGCTGCATGACTTCGGAGCCGGTGCCACCGCCCAGCATAATAGGCAACAAACCCGCAATGACCACGGCCACGGTCATGGCTATTGGGCGTACACGCAACACCGTCCCCTCGGTCAAGGCCTGAATCAGATCTTGTCGCGTTTTAAGCCTGCCTGCCTTTTCGTAACGCGCGATCGCCTGATTGAGGTAGATCAACATGACCACACCAAACTCCGCGGCGACGCCGGCAAGCGCAATAAAGCCAACGGCAACGGCAACCGACATGTTATAGCCGAGGAGATACAGGAGCCAAAAGCCGCCGATCAAGGCGAACGGTAGCGTGGCCATAATCAGCACTGCCTCTGCTATCCTCTGGAATGTAAAATACAAGAGCAACAGGATAATAAAGAGTGTCAACGGCACCAGCACGGCCATGCGTTTGACGGCGCGCTCCAGGTACTCAAACTGGCCAGACCAGGCGATAGAATAGCCGGGCGGTAATTGCACTCGTTCGCGCACAAGCTTCTGCGCCTCGACCACATACGATCCCAAATCGCGGCCATGAATATCGACGTAGATCCAACCGTTCGGGCGCGCGTTCTCGCTTCTGAGCATGGGAGGGCCGTCCACGATCTTAATATCCGCAACCGCGGACAGCGGCACGGTTGCTCCTTGCTCCGTGACGATCGGCAGTGCGCCCAGTGCAGCGACCGAATCGCGCATTTCCCTAGGATAACGCAGGTTAATCGGGTAGCGCTCCAGGCCCTCGATGGTTTGACCGATGTTATCGCCGCCAATCGCGGTTGCGATGACTTCCTGGACACCAAGTATATTAAGCCCGTAGCGCGCCGCCGCCTGACGATTGATGTTCACATCGACATAGCGCCCGCCGACCAGGCGCTCGGCAAACGCCGAGGTCGTGCCGGGAATGGTTTTGACCAGGCGCTCTATCTGCTCCCCCAACGTTTCGATAATTTTTATATCCGGTCCCGCAATCTTAATGCCGACCGGCGTCTTGATGCCGGTGGCGAGCATGTCGATGCGGTTACGGATCGGCTGGACCCAGACATTGGCAAAGCCCGGAAATTTCATGGAAGCGTCCATCGCCGCAATGAGTTTTTCCTGCGTCATCCCGGGACGCCATTGCGATTTCGGTTTGAACTGCACTGTCGTTTCGAACATCTCGAGCGGCGCGGGATCGGTGGCGGTCTCGGCGCGCCCAGCCTTGCCAAACACGCGTTCAACCTCGGGGAAACTCGCGATCATCCGGTCCGTCTGCTGCAGGATCTCCAACACTTTACCGGCGGATAGGCCGGGCTGCGCGGTCGGCATATAAAGCAAATCCCCCTCCTCCAACGGCGGCATGAATTCCGAACCTAAGCGAAAGAAGGGAATCGCGGTTAACAACAGCAATATGAGCGCAATGCCGATGGTCATACGCGGGTTAGCTAGCACCTTGCGGATGAGTGGTTGATAGCCGGCAATTAAGGCACGGTTGAGCGGATTTCCCCCTTCATCCTTAATCTTGCCACGGATGAAATAGCCCATGAGCACCGGGATCAGGGTGACCGACAACCCGGCCGCTGCCGCCATCGCGTAGGTCTTGGTAAAAGCTAGCGGCGCGAACAGGCGCCCCTCTTGCGCCTCCAACGTAAAGATCGGCATAAAACTTACCGTAATAATAAGCAGGCTGAAAAACAACGCCGGCCCTACTTCGGTCGCCGCCCGTGCCATCATCTCCACGCGTGTCCGCGCATCCGGTTCCTGCGCCACGTTTTGCTTGCGCCATGCCTCTAAGTGCTTGTGCGCGTTTTCGATCATGACCACCGCCGCATCCACCATCGCGCCGATGGCAATCGCGATGCCGCCCAATGACATGATATTGGCATTGATCCCTTGCAGCTGCATCACAATAAACGCAACCAGGATGCCGATCGGCAGCGCAACAATGGCGACGAAGGCCGAGCGCAGGTGAAACAGAAACGCGAGACAAACCAATGCGACAATGATGGACTCTTCAATCAGCTTTTCGGTTAAGGTGCTGATTGCGCGATGAATCAGGCTGGAGCGGTCGTAGGTTGAAACAATTTCGACGCCTTTCGGCAAGCCTTTTTGCAGCGACGCGAGCTTGTCCTTGACCGCCTGGATGACTTCGAGCGCGTTCTTGCCGAAACGCATAACGATCACGCCGCCCGCCACTTCGCCGTTGCCGTTTAATTCAACGATGCCGCGGCGCAGCTCCGGCCCCAATTGGACGCGCGCGATGTCTTTGATAAAAACCGGCGTGTTTCTGTTGCCGAGGGCAACCGGAATATTTTGGATGGATTCGATCGAATTGAGATAACCGCTTGCGCGGATCATATACTCGGCCTCGCCAAGCTCGATCACCGAGCCGCCGGTTTCCTGGTTGGCCCGCTTGACCGCCTCGATCACTTTGCTAAGCGGCAGCGCATACGCCCGCAACTTGTCGGGAAAGACCACAATTTGGTATTGCTTCACCATGCCGCCCAAGGACGCCACTTCCGCCACGCCCGGCACGCTTCTTAGCTCGTACTTAAGAAACCAGTCCTGCAAGCTGCGTAACTGCGACAGGTCGTGATTGCCGCTGCGATCGACGAGCGCGTACTCAAACACCCAGCCCACCCCGGTCGCATCCGGTCCTAACTCAGGCCGCACCCCCGGCGGCAGCTTGCCAATTGCCTGATTGAGATATTCCAATACGCGCGAGCGCGCCCAATAAAGATCGGTGCCGTCTTGGAACAAAACGTAGACATAAGAATCGCCGAAGAAGGAGTAGCCGCGCACGGTCTTCGCCCCGGGTACCGACATCATCGTGGTCGTCAGCGGGTAGGTGACTTGATCTTCCACCACTTGCGGCGCCTGGCCGGGATAAGAGGTTTTAATGATGACCTGGACATCCGAAAGGTCGGGAATCGCATCGAGCGGCGTATGTGTGACGGCATAAATTCCCCATCCGGTCAGCAGCACCGTAACCATGAGTACCAGGAAGGGGTTATAGATAGACCAGCGGATAATTTTTTCGATCATGCTTGTCTCTCTTGTTCTAGCCCGGCGTTAGACGCGTAATCAAATACTCGCCTGCGCCTGTTTTGGTGAGATCAAACTGGACGCTTTGGCCGGGCTTGAGGTTCGCCAATGCATTCTTGTCGGCGACCGCGAAGTCCATGGTCATGGCCGGCCAATTGAGGGAGGCGATCGGCCCATGGGAAATATTCACTTTGCCCGCGCCCAAATCGATACGATTGACCTTGCCCTGGCCATGATGGGTTTTGCTGTCCATTGCTTGGTCGTTCATTTTTTGATTGCTGTCGCCTTCATCCATCTTAGGCTCCATGCGTTCAAGTCCCGCCCGGAGATTGCTCTCGGAATCGATTAAGAACTGGCCGGAAGTCACCACCGTCTGGCCGGCTGTCAGTCCCCGCAGGATTTCAGTCTGGCCGCCGCCCTCGCTGCCCGTGCTGACGTCGACCGCATGGAATTTGCCATCACCTTCGGCGACGATCACTACACTGCGCCGGCCGGTCGCAATAATCGCTTCGCTCGGCACCAACAATGCCTCCCGTTTATCGCCGTTAAGCAGCGCGACATTGGCGAGCATGTCGGGTTTTAATTCGCCATGCGGGTTATCGAGGCGCAGGCGGACCTGGAGAGTTCGGCTCGAAGCTGACACTTGCGGGTAGACATAACTAACGATGCCTCGATAGACCTTGCCGCTTAACGCCGGAAAACTGATTTCCGCTTTACTGCCCTGCTTCACTCCTGCGGCTTGGCTCTCGGGGACTTCGGCGGTGACCCATACGCTGGATAAGTCCGCGATCGAGAAAAGATTCATGCCCGGGTTCACTTGCATGCCCTGGCGCACGCCAAGCTCCGTCACCACACCGTTGCTCGGCGCGTAAAATCGGAGCCGCCGGGCCGCCTGGCCGGTTTTATCGAGCGCCTCAATCTGCGCCTGCGTGATGCCGAGGAGCTGCATTTTCTCTTTGGTGGCCGCCAGCAAGGCGGTTTCGGCATCGTGCATACGGGGGCTGTTTCGCACCAGCAGGTATTCTTCCTGCACGGCGAGCAGATCGGGCGAATACAACTCCAGCAAGAGCTGGCCTTTTTCCACCGGATCATTGGCCGCTTTGAGATTGAGCTGCTCCACCCACCCCTGCGCGCGCGCCTGTACGACTTGGATCTTGCGCTCATCGATCTTCACATAGCCGACGGCATCCACCCGCTGGACCAGGTTTCCGCGCACCACTTTGGCGGTGCGCACCGCCATGTTCTGTATGGTGCGCGGATCGATTGAAACCATATCCGCCGATTGTTGCGGTTCGTCGTACTTCGGCACGAGCTGCATATCCATGAACGGCGACTTGCCGGGTTTGTCGAAGTGTCGATCCGGCACCATCGGGTCGTACCAATAGAGAATCTTCTTGTCCTTCGATTCGACCGCGGCCATGCCTTGGCCTGGGTTCAACGACAAGCGCCACCCGACGCCGCCGGCTATTACCATCAATAAAATGACAACCAGGAACGTGATCTTCTTAAAATAAGGTTTCATCGGATTCACTCGAAATAAGACAGTTGGATACGCGCCCGCAACAGAGCGACTTGCTGCGCCAATCGCTGCAGGCGCGCTTCCAGCTCGGCATGATGGGCTTCATAGACACTCGCGATCGTCGCTTTGCCAGCGCGATAGGCAATTAAGACGGAGGCGATGCGTGCCTGGGCATTGGGTAGCGTGCGTTCATCCAGCAGCTTGATTCTTTCCCTCGTAATACCTTCGTCCGCGTAGAGGGAAGCGAGTTCCGCGTTCAGGCTGCGCAACTTGTCTTCGCGCTGGTAATGCGCCCTATCAAGCAGCGCGCTGCGATCGGCACTGATGCGATCCTGGCGATTGGCGGTAAACAGCGGCAGGTCGACCGCCACCTGGGCTGAGACCATGTCGGAGAATAACGGCCCGCGCTTGGAATAGCTAAGCTCGAGCGACCAATCGGGTTTGCGCGATTCCCGCGCTAGATTCGCCTCGGTCTCAGCGGCTTTAATCGCCTCGTCCAGCATGCGAATTTCGGGGTGGTCAATCAAGTGTGCGCTTAGCTGCTCGAGTGAGGTAGGCACCGGCAGGTCCGGTAAATCGTTTGACAACTCGCGCGTCGCATCATTAGCACCAATCCAACGGGCAAGTCCCGCCCGCGCCCGCTGGATCTCGCCGGCGAGTTGCTGTTCCCGGTCGATCAGCTGGTTCAGCATATTTTGCACTCCCAGTATCTCGTCTTGACTGCCCCTGCCGGTGCGGTAGTTAATGCGCGCCGCCTCAATTTGGTTCTGTATCTCGTGCTGCTGTTCTTGCACCAGCAACTCGGCATGAAGGGGATAGTAAAGATTGAGCCAGGCGATGGCAGTTTCACGCTTCACTGCCCGCATCAGACTTTCCAGCTCCGCCGCGCTTTTTTCCGCCTCATTCCCGGCAAGCCGCCCGCGAAGTTCTCGTTTCTTCCCGCCCGGGAACATCTGCTCGATGCCGATGGTCCTCATGGTCATAAAGTCTTGCGTCAGGCTGAAGCTATCGGTGGGGACATTATTTAGCCCGAGTTTTAATTTGGGGTCGGGGAGTTGCGCCTCGGCCACCGCGCGCTGTTTGTTTGCCTGGATCAATGCTTCTTGACCTTGAACCAGCGGCTGCTTGGCAAGCGCAATGTCTTGCGCTTCGCTAAGCGCGAGCGGGTCCGCGATCGCCGGCAGTGCCGCGAAGAAACTCAATAACAACGTGGCCGATTTAAACAAATCAATGCTCCCATGATCGATTCAGAAAAAAAATAATGAAATGCGCGGAGATCGCGACGGGCGCAAAAAAAGCGCACGCCGGACACCCGTGTGGCGTGAAGTACTGCTTAGGGGTTAAATTTGAAAACTACAGAAACGAACGGTTAAAGGTGGGTCACTACTGGTCACTAAGACCGATTGGTCGTGGGAGGGGAGTGGTCGCTGCGCGCTTGCAGGCATAACGAAAAGCCAGGGCTGGGAAAAATGCCCTCCGCTTTTCGGCAGATTATTAACGCTGGCAAGTTTTTCCGTCTGGTTTAAGTTTTGCAGGCAGACGGACACAGGACACTGCTTGTCATCAAGCTTGCTCATCTTTACATCATTGGCGCAGTTGGCGGGATGAATCGCGCTTGACCAGGTTGGAGTGGATGAGGCCCAGGCTTGCGCGAGGAACGTAAATTGCGTCAACAAGAGGACGGCCGCCAGCAAACGGCAAAGAAAAGGCGAACGAATATATGTGCTAGATAGCATTTATTAAGTGTCCGATGTCGCGTGTTGGTTGTCAAGGCTTAGCAGCAGAAGGTGTAGAGAGTTAATGACTTGTCCGGGTTTGTAGCACGTGATCTGTCCGGTTTAGGGTACCTCCGAAAGGGGGTGCGATTTGAAGCGGACGCATTGGCTACAGGAGACTCGGAAGATGAGATTCGAACAGGCATAGGGGGGTTGGCAGGAGGGACGGCTGACGCAAGAAGAAGCGGCGCGGTTACTGGGACTTTGTGCCCGGTACTGCCAAAGCTACATCTTAGCTCATGAGGATGCGGGGCTTTCGGGGTTGATCGACAAGCGGTTGAGCCAGATGTCGCAGCGGCGGGCACCGGTGGATGAGGTGCTGGCGGTGACCTGACCACTCATCGAGTGGTCAGGCGGCGGCATCTGGGTTGGAGCGCCAAGCACTTTCATGCGTGGTACTGCAAGGGCGGCGGCGCTCGCAGCTACACCTGGGTCAAGAAGGCGCTCCAGGCGGCCGGGCTCTCGCCCAAGGCGAAGAAGCGCGGCGCGCATCGCAGTGGCCTCGAACGCGCGCCTTGGCCGGGCATGATAGATACTGCACCAGGATGGTAGCACCCACGCGTGGGTGCCGGACCAGATGTGGGACCTCATCGTGACGATGGACGATGCCACCAGCGAGCATTACTCCATGTTTTTCGAAGCTTCGGAAGGCACGCTTCGCCGCTTCCGGAAGCGCGGCCAGGAGGTCATCGACAAACTATAAACTATGTTCGCCAAAGCCGCGACCGGAGATGAGACGCCGGAAAACGCCATCAAGCAGGCGGAGGCCACTTGCAAGCGGATCTTCGAAAAGTGGCGCGGAAAAGGATTAGTCTAATCTAACCTGATCCCGCTTAGCGCGGATAGCGCCGTTTAGCTGAGGCCCACGATGGACCGGACGCCAAACGTAATCAGAAACCCGGCGACTTCAAACGCGCGTTGAATGAAACGCGGCGAAAGAGCGGCTTGCGGCTAAAGACCCTATCAGATTATATGCCCTTATTGAATTGTAAATTCCGTCCGCATGCCCTTGGAGGAGTACGGCAGCCCGTCAGTGTCCAGCATATTGCATAAGATCACATAACGCCCCGGCGTCAAATCGGTAAGGGTCATTGTCGCACTCGTTCCGGGCTGAAGCGGCCCGATACGACCGATCGACTGCTCCATCTGCGAATCGGGCAACCATTTCATCACCACAAACTCATGCGGCCGCGTATCGGTGTTGGCGACCTTAAAGGCCAAAGTCCCGGTGGAGGCCTTGCTGCC